>DQVY01000180.1 GCA_015661535.1 Sulfurovum sp.
AAGATCACTTCAGAATCGGCGTAAGTAAAGTTGGCAGATAGATAATAATTGGATAACTTGTTATAAATAAAACTTAAATTTTTTCGACCATCTATTTCTATCCCATAAATTGTTGCTGTATCTGCATTAGCAAATCCATATCTCGGGAGTGATGAAGAAAGCAGCTGCACATCTTCTATCGGTTTATCCAGGAACTTATAAAAAAGACCTACTTTAATATTTTCTGTATTAGAAAAATAATGGCTATACTTCAAATCATAACTTGTAATAAAGGTATTCACTAAATCTGGATTACCTTTAACCGTCGCAACTTCATAAGGGTGAAAAAACTCAGCATCTGAAAATTCTCTTAAATCTGGGACAATATATGTATTGGATAGTGCAAAATCAATATGGTTATTATCATCCAACTTATATTTGACACTCCCACTAAACAATAAATCATCAAAGACCAAAGAATTTGGCACTATCTCTATTGGAGCCAAGGCATTAAAGTTATTTGTATATTCAAAAATAGTTTGTGTAAAATCAACTTTTTTAACGCCTAAAATGACTTCTAACCCTTCCATCGGATGTAATAAGGAATTCAAATAAAAACTATTTTCTTCTACCTCTGCATCATACCAATATGCAGGCTGGAAAGCAATATTCACGGCAAATAAACCTGTATTCTCTGCCCTGACATTATCTCCATAAATGGTATCAATATCTTGTGTGAGTGTTGTATCCTCTCTAAATTGATCTATTTGGTACTTGTTGTATCTTGATACTCTTGTTTTCAAGCTATGTGAAAAACCTACATCCACATAATCTTCTTCTGTGAATAGATTCACCATCGTTTTATTTTTAAGATAAAATGCATCCAAATCATCGTCTGAAGTAAGATTTAAAAATGCATTGGTAGTAAAACTATGCAAATAAGGTTCCCCAAGCAACGTTCCATCAAATCTTAAATTTCGTAAATAAGCATACTTATAGTTACCTGGTTGATTTAATGATGCTTTAGCACTTTCAAATCCAAACCTAAACTTGTTCTCAAAATTAAATAGAGCATAAGCAAAATCTCCACTCACCTGATCAACATCTAGTACTCTCTCTTCCCAATTTAAATCATATCTAATTTTCCAATCATCATCTGAGTTAGCAATACCATCTGAAATTTGTGTGACAGATTCTGAATTACTGGTATACAGTTTTGTATATTTGATATGAAAGACATCTGCATAGTTGTATCCTACATTGAAGATAGCCGAATTCGTATATTGTGAAAATGTTTTAAATGTTTTTCCATGTTGCTCTGGTGTTGTAAATAATTCATCATTCTCTCTATCGTAGGCATACGTAAAATAATCTTCTTCTCTATATCTATGGTTTTGATTATATGTATAATTTGCGAAGAATGAAAGGGTATGGTCTTCTGCAATTTCTACACTATAGGCACCCTCTACACTTACTTTCCCACCCCATGGTAGATTTTCTTTTCTTGTTGTAAGCTTTCTGTTTACAATATCTCTCATAAA
This sequence comes from Sulfurovum sp., assembly GCA_015661535.1. Classification (GTDB taxonomy): domain Bacteria; phylum Campylobacterota; class Campylobacteria; order Campylobacterales; family Sulfurovaceae; genus Sulfurovum. Next base: position 1,521 of record DQVY01000180.1, read on the forward strand.
AGTATCTAGCTGTTCTTGCGTAAACCCATGTGCTGTATCAAAAGATACTACAGGCTCTCCCACTACAATCTGTGAAGCATCCAATATCTCTTGAGGAATCGATCGATAACCATCATCTACTCCCTGCCAATCTGTACTACTGCCTTCATACGTATTTACTTCTGTCCCTGTGTAACCATTCCCTTTTGCTCCAATCGAGATCTTGATATAGTTGTCTTTTGTCTTGTCTTTGGTTCGTATATCTATATACCCTCCACCAAAACTTGCAGGTATGTCTGCTGTGGCACTTTTTTGTATTTTCATAGACTTAATTACACCAGAAGGAAAGATATCTAAGGGAACTGTTCTTTTAATGGGGTTTGGAGAAGGCAGAGGTAAAGAGTTTAACTCTACATTCGAATAACGATCACCTAAGCCTCTGACAAAAATACTATTCCCTACCAGTGTAACTCCTGTAACTCTTTTGAGTGCGCTAGAGGCATCACTGTCACCTTTTTTTGAAAACTCTTCTGCCCCAACAATATTAGCAATAGCATTCATCTGCTTTTCTTCTTGCATCACATCCGCAATACTACCCTCTACCTTTGGTGCTAATACAACGAACTCTTCAAGCTCCATGCTAGCAGGAGTCAGTCTTATTGTTCTTCTTGTAACTGCCCCTTTTTTGACCTTGATATGAGAAACAGTCTGTGCACTATAGGCAGAATGCACTACCGATATACTCAATGTTGTACCAGAAGGCACCGTTGCAGAAAAATGTCCATTTGCATCCGTTCTGGTATCTACCGAAGTACCACGAACAAATACTCTCGCCCCTTCAATTGGATGCCCCCCTTCTGAAGAGAGAATCGTTCCACTCAGTTTTCCCGTACCTGTTGATTCTTGTGTTTTTACCTCTTTAATCTTTTTCATGGCAACTGGTGTATCGATATCTATACTGTCTGCACCTGCTTTGGTTAACGTTGCTATCACCTGTGTATCTCTGCCTTCTTTAATTACAATAGGTTTTTTAAAATACCCCAGATTGATGCCTTTGTCATCTTTTCCAAATATTTCTATCTGATGTTTTCCTACAGACAGTGCAACTTGCAATGCACCATCTATATCTGTTTTATATATTTTTTTTCCGTCTATCTTGACCTCATTTGATATTAATGGCTTACCATTACTAAAAAGTAATACAGAAACAGTACCTTTTTTTTGCCCTTGAGCATATACAACCATAGGTACTACCAAAAAAAATAATACTAACTTACATAGTTCTTTCATTTACATACACTCCAAGGGGTTGGTTTTACATTTTTCTATATTTTTTCGAATGACTGTGGCTTTGGAAAAAAGTGCGTTATCTTGTATCTTTTTCAAATGTTGTTCAGCATTTTCATAATCCTTTACCACATAATACGCATACGCCAGCGCATAACGCATATTGTCATTTGAAAGCAAACCATACCGATGCAATGCATCTTTCAAACCTATCACTTTCTCAAATTCACCTCTTGAGACAAAAATAGCAACCTTTTGTTTGGTTTTTTCTTCAGTATCTTGCATCATAGAATTTAAATATAATGCATGAGAAAGTTCACCTGTTCTTCTATACATTTCTGATGCTTCTTTAAGATATTTCCCCTCATAATAAGATGCTTGTTCAAAAAGATATGCCGTTGTATGGGGCATATCTTTTTGCTTATAATAATGTCCTAACAAAATATGTACCTTTGCTGACATGGGGAAAACCATTTTTGCTTCTTCCAATATTTTAATTGCTTCTCCAAGCTCTCCGCCACTAACCAGCATTTGGGACAAAGAAATATACTCTTGTGCACTTGCAGGAACTCTTTTCATATAGTTTTTAGCTGCAACAATAGAAGCTTGATAAAGCTTTAATTCTGCAAAATAATAAAATTTCTGTTTCAATAAGGTAATGTCTTTAGGAAAAAGTTTACTCCCTTTATTAAGTGCATTAATAGCAGATTCTTTTTGCTTAGCTTTCCAGTAACACTCAGCTCTAAAGGTAAATAGTGAAGCACTCTCACGTCCACGTTCTCCTGCTGCGTCAAGTGCTTTTGCTGCACGTATATATTGACCATCCCGATAGTAAGCTTGAGAAAGATAAATATGTAGTTCATCTAGTTTTGCTCTTCTTATCTTTTCAGGCTCAAAAAGAGGTTTTTGACTTTTTTTCTTTTTCTTCTCTTTAGAAAAAAGTGAAAAGAGTACTTCTTTTTTTTCATTCTCTATCGTAGGAGCTTTATATACTTTCTTTTTTGTAGCCTCAACTGCTTTATGAAGTTCACTAATGGCTTCTTTATATCTCTCTTCTTTCAGTGCTATTATTCCTTTCATAGAGTAGTACTTAACCCAGTCGATATCCATGTGAGACTCTTTAGCTTTTTGTAAAGACTCTAAAGCTTTGTCATACTTTCCATCGTAGAAAAGTATCGTTGCAATCTCCACATGATTTATAGTCTGTTCACTCTGTTTTTTTGCCATAAGCATCTGTGTACTTACGCAAAACACAAAGCCTAATAGTACAAGTTTTTTTAACATCTCTTCACCTTAATTTAAGTCAAATCGGACTTTTTGTTTTGCCCAAACTTTGACTGGATTACCTTTATATTTTGCAGGAGCAAAACGCCAATTTCTTATGCCTCTAAGTGCTGCCGCATCAAACACGCCTGCAGGACTAGAAGCTATCACTTTAGCTACCTCTACACTGCCATCTTTAGCAATGAGTAAATTCACAATCACGTACCCCTTAATGCCTTTTTTAGCAGCACTCGGTGGATACTCCATGGCTGAACGGGAAATGACTCTAGGCTTTGTGTCTACTGTACCTTCACTCATCGCTGCATCTGCTGCGATGTCTCCCAAGATATTTTTGGCATTACCCATAATATCCCCAGAAGAAAACTCTGGTATATCCATAGCTATACCGCCCAACATTGAACTCAAATCTGGTAACGGTGCTTTAGGCTGTGCACGTTTTGGCTTTGGCTTAGGTTTTGGTTTTGGCTTTTTAACCTCTGGTGCTTGTTTATTCATCTTGACATAACGCATCGGGTCTTTTACTTTTTGCTCTTTCTTTTTTACTTTTGCATTAAAAGAAACTACCAGTAACACCATTAATGCAGAACCAGCAAACATCGCCAAAAGAGCAAACAGTTTAGCCTTGTCTCTTTTGAAATTTTCTCTAGCCATCTGTTGCTATCCCATCTCTTTTGAGGTAGAGACTGCCACATCTTTGGCCCCAGACATACGACACTCATCTACCACATCAATCAGAGTCTCAACAGGAATGGTCTCATCAGAAATCACCAACACTGCTTTATCTGTAGCAGTACGCAACAAGTCTCTTAACTTGCTTTGTATCGCCCATATCTGTACAGGCTGGTTATCTATATACACTGCACCTGTGTTGTCGATGTACACACGTACCACTTTAGAGTCTGACTTGCTCGCACTGGCAGCTGCAGGACGGTTAAGATCAAGTTTCATATCTTTTACAAACGTGGTTGTTACCATAAAGAAAATCAACAATATAAAAACCATATCAATCAACGGGGATACATCTATGTTGTCTACATCTTGCTTTTTAGGTCTAAATCTCATGTGATTCCTTCGTACATATTATGTCTGTCATTTGTTCAAATTCAAGCTCAAAACGCTCTGCTTTTTTATCGAGTATACGACCTATAATCAGCCCAGGGACAGCTACAACCAAGCCTAGTTCAGTAGTAAACAGTGCCTTAGATATACCCCCTGAGATACTTGAACCCTGTGAAAACATAGAAGAATTTTGTAAAGCATCAAACGTCTCTATCATTCCTATCACCGTTCCAAGAAGTCCTATAAGCGGGGCAAGTACTATAATAGTCTTTATCAATATCCCATACTTACCTGTATCACTATAGTAAGGCAGTAAGGCACCTTCTATATGCTTCCTCATATTCAACCCCATTGCTTTTGCTTGCTTAGCCGCATCAAGTGCATCTACAGTCGCATAGTCTAACATCCCTCGCATTGCTTGTATACTTCCACGTTTCTCATGTTTTTCTATGAGACGACGTACACTCCCTTTGGTTCCTCGTTTTAAGATAAGGTATCTGTAGCCAAGCCCATACCAGAGGAAAATGTTCAGTACAAAAAGTACCCACATCACTGATCCCCCAGTGTTCATTAACTCTACAAACCTCTCTACATATTCAAATGGTGTTAACATCTTAAGCTCTGTGTTTCTCGTAAAGGTTTACGATATGTAATGCGCTTTGCTCCATAGAGTCTTTAATGTTCTGTGCCCACCCTGAAAGCAAATTTCCAAGTAACAAAAGAGGAATAGCTACGATAAGTCCAAGCATCGTAGTCACAAGTGCTGCCGAGATTCCTCCAGAAAGCAACTTTGGATCACCTGTACCAAACTCAGTAATCACATCAAAAGTTTCTATCATTCCTGTTACAGTTCCAAGAAGTCCAAGTAATGGAGCTACTGCAGCAATAACCAAAACAAAGTTTCCAAATTTGTCTATTTGAGAACTCTCATTCAAGATACTCTCCATTACTATATCTTCAACATGTTCTCTTTCTTTACCGATATTTCTAAGTAAAGATTTGACAACTCTAGCAGTAGAACCCTCAAAACTTTTGATTGCTTCAAGTGCCTCATCCCCTCTACCACTCTCTACTTTATTCACAACAATAGCCGTAATTTTTTCTACATTAGAACCTGCTTTCATAAGGTTCAATACCCTAAATACCAATAACAGTAAACCAAATGCACCAAGCACCAAGATGATATACCCTATCGTTCCTCCACCTTCTATGGTTTCAACTACTGTTTTTTCTTTAACATAGTCTGCTTCTTTATCTAGATTTTCATAAATAAAGATATCTAATGGGTCTTTCATATCTCCAGCATACAGTGCCTTTGCATCATCAGAAGAGCCTACGGCATTCCAAAGCTTGTATGCTCCATTACCAGCAGGTGCCAAAGCACCTGTAGCATCTGACGAGATACCATATGCAGCAATATTCCCTACTTTTACGATGTCACCTTTGACACGTTTTCCATCTGGGAGATAAAACTCACCTTTTGTGTTTTGTAAGGATGAAAGTGTCACATACAGTTTTGATGCAGAGCCAAATGCTTGTTCCAATTTATCAATGTTTGCTGTTTTATTATCATCAGAGATTGTAATCCCATATTCTTGAAGAGTTAACCGTGCCTGATTGACTACATTTTCTGTAATATCTCCATTTTCTTTAGATTCACTCAGTTTTGTAGACATTTTTACAAGTTTTTGTTTTTCAGTATCTACCATTTTATTAAGATCCAAAAGTTTTTGCTGTAAGACAACTACTTTTTCTTTTGCCCCTAAAAGATTTGATTCATGTTGTACTTTGTCTAAAGACAATCTCTTTTCAAGTTCAGCCTTTTGGGCTTTAAGAAAAGCATACTCTTTTTGATACGCTCTATCCAATTCGCTTGCCGTCATTGTCACTGCAAATACACAAAATATTGTCATGGCTACAAATATTTTTTTCATTAGTTCACTCCTCTAAGCAACAATGCATTTGGTAAAGTAAAATATCCTGTTCTAATTTGTTTTTGCAAGGCATCAAATAAGTGCACTATATGCGTAATATCATCATCTTCTGTTGCGACAACATAGGTGTATGCATTATTCTCTTGTTTCACATACCCTACTTTGTCATCAGGTGTTGCAAAAAACATCATAACCGAACCTATTTTGGCGATTTTAGCAAGCTTGCTTTCACCTTCTATGGTTACTTCCTGTTTAAATAAACCTATTTCTTTTGTAAGACGCAAGGCATCATCATAACTAGCCCAAGTCAAAGCAAGTGCTTTTTCTTGTGTGATATCTCCATTTTTAAGATCTGTTTTTATTTTTTCTAAAGCACCAAGCCTCTCTTCTGTTTTAAAAGGTATACCTGCTTGTACTTCTTTAGCCAAAAGCGCTAATGCTGTGTGAATAATCGGTTTTATATCTTTCACACTGCTACCAATCGTTTGTAATTCAGATGCTACTTTCGCTAAATTTTGTTGTGTAAGTTTTAACTCTGTTTCTTTTCTGTTTATTTGTGCTTCATTGTCAGATATCTGTAGTACATATGACTTCATCTGTGCCTTATAGTCATCTTTATTATCGTCTACTTTACTATAGAGTGCTTCTACATCCCCTCTTAATTTCATAATTGATTGAATCATATTTTCACTGCTTTTTGCCAATAGACTAGAACTGCCTAACGTTCCAACAAACAGCATCATATATAATGCTTTCCTTCGTATTGTTATCATGTATACTCCGATATAATATTTAATTTGGGATAATAAGATTATTTGGTAATAAAATGGTAATATTTTGGATACAAAATGGTTACATTATGTTCAAGCGAACATAGGAGAGTATTGACAAGCAGGAGAGTACTGCTTGTCAAAAAGCGTGTAAAGCTATTTCATATTTCCTGCACCTGCATCAAATACAGTTTCAAGACTTGCTGCAGAGATACCTGTAAACTTCTCAGTGTTTGACCCTGTCAATACAACATTTTCAAAGCTAGTATTGGCTGCATCAAAACCAGCTACTGACCCAGAATGAATTGCACCACTTCCGTTTGCAGGGGTATTATATACGATAGTTGCATTTTTGAAGTGTCCACCAATACCAGATTTCTTAAAGTATAGTGCCCCTTCTTTAAGAGACTTTTGTACCATAATATTTAAACCGTCAAAAGTAGCGGCAGTTGTACCTGACATTTCGATACCGGCATTTCCTGTTGTTTGGTTAATTACTAGGTTTTTAACTGTTCCTGCATAACCATCGTCAATATCAAAATGATCATCTGTACATTCTGAAACAGTGACATTTGTCAAGTTTACAGTACCACCCCATAATTCAACACAATCATCATCTGATTTGGCAACTGTAATGTTTTCTACTGTTGTTCCTGAACCAACGCCTACCATTGATAGTCCGTTAATCTCTTTATTCTCTTCCATTGTGATACCAGAGTTAAGGATTTTAACATGTTTAAGTACACCAGAATTATCTGCTGGGTCAGTATCTCCTGCTACAAATCTAGGATCAACTTCATAAGGTTGTACTTGTGCATTACCGGCATTACCAATAATAGTTAACCCACCCCATTGTCCTACCAAGTCTTCACCACCGTCATAGGCTGTCTCTGACATAAACACAATTGGTTTAGCTACAGTACCTTCTGCTATGATTTTAGAACCTTTATCAATAAGCATATATGACGTCGCTGCCCCTGTTCCTGCTTTACCTACGATAATTGTCCCTGGCTCAATCGTCAATGTCGCACCATTTTCTACCGTAACAAGACCATTGAGTCTCCATACTTTATCTGCTGTAAGTGTCGTGTCCACTGTAATCTGCCCTGAAAGATCTTGTTTCGAAGTTGGTGTCGGAGTTGGTGTCGGAGTTGGTGTCGGAGTTGGTGTCGGAGTTGGTGTCGGAGTTGGTGTCGAAGGTGTCGAAGAACCTCCCCCACAACCTGTAAGTGTAATTGCTGTTGCAGCAAATACAGAAAGTGCTATTTTAGAATATTTCATGTTACGTTCCTTTAGAATAATTTTACAAATAAATTCTAACAAAGACTGATTACACAATAGCTACAACTTGGATACAATATGGTTACATAAAATATGATTTTTACAGATATGAGGTAAAGTAGAAAATAAAGGGAGGAGAATTATACTAATTTATATCCTACTCCCCATACGGGGACAAAATATTCTTTTAGCCCATCGGGGTCTATCTTTTTTTTAAGTCTATTCATTGCTACATTGATGGTTTTGTCATGAAAATTGACAGAATCTTCTCCCCATACCTCATCACGTAAGAAATCTCTATTTAAAGGATGATGAGGTGTTTTTATAAATGTATGAAGCAGACGAAATTCCAAATTGGTAAGATCTATCACTTGTC
>DQVY01000158.1 GCA_015661535.1 Sulfurovum sp.
CGGTTTACCGACCTTATAAATGTTTGTTTAGCCTATTAATCTATTGATATCATTATATAATCCCAGTAACATAAGTGAAATGAGCATTGCCCATCCTACCATGGTGATGTACATCATGACTTTCTCAGAGGCTGTTTTTCCTGTGAGCATTTCGTAGAGGTTGAACATAATGTGTCCGCCATCTAAGGCAGGAATAGGAAGCAGGTTAAGTACGCCCAGGTTTACCGAAATAAGTGCTGTAAAGAAAAAGAGTGCCAAGATACCTGCGGCACTTGCATCTGCTGTGACATCGACAATGGTGATAATACCCCCAAGTTTGTCAGCACCTACCACACCGGTGATAAGTTTTTGTACGGACTGTACAATGAGCAATGAGGCTTTTTTTGTCTCTTCCCAGGCATAGTCTAGTCCATCAACAGGCCCATAGTAGACAGTCGTTTTTTTACCTGAAGGGGTGATGCCTATGATACGTCTTGTGATCTTTTCACCGAAGATATTTTTATCTTCTATGACTTTTGGCTGAAGTTGCAGTGTGACAAGCTCTTTATTACGTTCAACAATAAGAGTGATGTTACTGCTCGCTTCATTGATCTTTTCGCCTATATCTTCCCAATACTTTATATTGACACCATTGATCTGTAAAAGTTTGTCATCTTTTTGCAGACCAGCAGCTAAAGCAGGTGTATCCTCACCGACACTTCCAACATAAGGAAGCAGTTTTGGTACACCAAGGTTTGCAATGGAAAAGTAGAGGATGAAAGCCAGTAAGAAGTTGGCAAAAGGACCTGCTAACAGTATGATGATACGCTGCCAAGGCTTTTTAATATTGTATGAGTCTTCATCGTAAGAGACTTTTGTAGGGTCAGAGTCATCTTGACCTTTCATTTTTACGTAGCCTCCAAGTGGAATGGCAGCAAGACTCCACTCTGTGTCACCAATGGTTTTTGAGTAAAGTTTTTTACCAAACCCTATGCTAAAGACATCGACTCGTACACCAAAAAAACGTGCGGCTGTAAAATGACCCAGTTCATGAAAAAAGATAAGTACCGATAAGACTAAAAGTGCAACTAAAATGCCCATAATGTTCCTCTGTTTAAATAGTGGGCAAATTATAGCTAAGTGTTGTAAATAGTTGATTGTTATCAAAGGGTTAATAAGATTTTTTGCTAAAATATAGCATAAGGATAGTCAAATGAATGAAAATAGAAATAATACAGATGAAATCATACGTAATGTTGAGGACGAAAGCTCTGAAATGTTAGAACAAATGACGAGAGAAAGCATGGATAATGTTGAAACAGAAGCAGAAAATCTGCTTGAAGAGGTGCCTGCCAATGATTTTGAGCATGAGCCTCTTGGTAATACAGCAGAAGATAAAATGTCCACCGAAACAGATTACGCTGAAGAAACAGTAAAAACAGTGAAAAAAGAGAGTAAACAACAGAAGGCGAAACGTCTGGTTGAGAAGGCACGATACATTGTGAACGAGGCAGATGAGCTAAGTAAGGAGTGCAGACTCTTGCTTGCTGAAGATCTTGCTGAGTATGAAGATGCCAAAATGAATCTGAAAGAGCATGGTTTTGACAGCTGTACTGCTTTGCTTGAAACCATGGGGTACCGCTCTTCTTTTGAAGAGACTGAGGCTAAAGAAGCAGTGGTGATAGAAGCCAAAGAAGAAGTAGCACCTATGGTCATTAAAGAGGTTTCCAGCGGACGCTTTACCGGAATCTTTTCTGCTTTGCTTGCAGGAAGTGCAACTGCTGTAGGTTTGGTCTACTTTGCAACTGAGAAGCTCGAAATGACATTGGATATTTCGAAAGTACCTTCTCCCGAAGTGAGTGAAAAAATAGCCTCATGGTTCTCTACACTTGTGGGTATGGAACCCAATGTGTATGTGGGTACTGCTGTTTTTGGTCTCTCTGTGGCTGCAGTGATGGCGATAGTCTATAGTTTACGTGTGACTTTAAAAGTAAACAGCAATCTTCACCATGCAGTCAAACAGTTTGTTGAGGCTGAACTCTATGCTGAGAAAAAAGCTGACTGTAAAGATGCTTTTGAAAATGTAGAAGCACATATGAAAGAGAGTATTAAGACCTTTAAAACCTACGAAGTGCTTTTTAATGAACAGCAGGGAAAATTGAAACGTATCGCGCATATAGAGGGTGAAAAATCTGACGCGAGTGAATACCATGAAAAATCATTTAGAGAAATACGCGACACGCAAAAGCTCATAGAAGTGATCAAAGATTTTATGGCTGTACCAATGTCAAAAGAGGGCAAGCTTTCTGAAGAATCTGTAGCGCGTTTAGAAACACTTAAAAAAGAGATGGACCATATGATCGAAAGATTGTATTAATCGAAGTCTCTCTACACTGAATGTTTAAGAAGAAATATAATGGGAAATGATACATTAAAATATTGATATGAAACTCATGTACATAGATTATTTATGAAAAGATAAAAGTGATTTTTAAAGAATTAAAAGGGAAGGGAGGGTGTATATGTTTTCCTACAGGGAAGCCCTGTAAGAAGTCCATGCTAGAACTTGTAAGTCAAGTAAGCTTGGATTGTATCTGATTGGTAACTACCAGATGTTGTTGTATTTGTATTTGTATCTAGAGATGTGATTGTAGCATCTGCCCAGATGTATGCAAGTTGAACATCAAGACCATACACGTTGGTACCAACAAGTAAAGTAACTTCATCTAAGTCAGTTGTATCAAGTGTACTAAATGCAAAACCAGTTGCATCTCTACCTAGAGCATAAAGAAGAGTGTTTTGTGCACTTTTGATAGATGTATATTGTCCTGTAAGTGTTACACCGTTAAGCATTGCAAGATCACCTACATTGTAGCTAGCTGCTGCTGCAAATGTATCTGCACCTGGCTGACCAACTAGACCATAGTTCCACCATGCTTCAGTATATAGTTTAGATTGACCAGAACCATTTCCTCCACCCCAACCAGCGCCACTTAGCATTGTAGCTGTGTTAGAGATAGTAATTACACCATCATCGTCAACTGAAGAATATGCTGCCCATACGTTGAAAGCATCCATAGTATATCCGATTTTACCAGCAAATGCTGAAGAATCATCAAATCCTGCAAGTGCATGTGCTGCCGTTGCTGCTCCTACTAGATAATCATCACCAGTGATCCATGAATATTGACCACCAATTGTGAAACCTGAGAAGTCAGCATCTGCTTGGAACCATGTAGCTTGAGCAATATCAAGAACGTCATAGTACCATGCTTGTCCAGTTACAGGACCAAGAGTTGCGATAGCTGCAACTGCAACTGCACCTTTTTCAACACCAGCAAGTGGGAAGTAACCATCATTACCTGTAAATCCACCAGGATTAGAATCAAAAGTAGAAATTCTTCCACCGTTTCCGTTACCATCATAAACGTAACCTGCAACCAATGTCAATTCATCCATAGGTTTAACAATTGCAACAGCTGCATCAAATGTGTTTGGTGCGATAGTCCATTGCTCAGAGAATGCAAGTGGTGTATCTAGTTCTTGACGACCAACAACTACTGTCAAAGCACCATCCATCATAGTACCTGTAACATTTAATGTATCTACCCATAGTGCATCACCAATACTTGTAAATGGAAGCGTACCTTTAGCTGCATTTGCACCAGCATATAACCATACACCAGAAACAACTGAATCATCAAGACCCAATGTGAAAAGACTAGTTACACCGGCATTAACTTTCCATGTGTCTGCAAATGCATAAGAAACATCTACGCTTGCTGCACCTTGACCTGCTGATGCAAATTGATCAAATAAGCTAGGATATCCAGCTATATCTGTTGTTGTTGTATCATAATAAAGTTTTGCATCTCCACCGATAGTCCATGGTGATGTTTCAACCATTGGCGCTGGCTCTACTGGAGCGATGTCTCCGCCTGCAAATGCAGTACTAACAGCTAAAGCTGCTACTAATGAAAGTTTTGTAAGTTTCATGTTAATTCCTTTGTTTTTTAAAGATAGACGGATTATAACATAAAAATGAATGAAAAGTAAATAGTTTTATAAGAATTTGTTTAAATTTGTTAATAATTCGTACATTTATGTACTAGAAGGGGTATTTTTAAAGAAGTCTCGTACATATTCATAGCCCGAGTAGAGCGTCAATACAACGGCAATCCAGAGAAGCGTGTTACCTCCTGGCCATTTCATTAACAAAAAGCCAATGGCTACCATTTGTACCACTGTTTTGACCTTTCCCATCCACGAAGCTGAAATATTTAAACCTTGGCTGACAGCTGAGACCCTCAAACCTGTGATAAACAATTCACGGGTAATAATGAGAAAAACTGCCCATGCTGAAGCTGAACCTAACATCATCAAACCTAAAAATCCTGCAAGGGTAAGCATCTTGTCTGCTAATGGGTCCAATATGGAACCGAGTACAGTGATCTGGTCAAAGGTACGTGCAATGTAGCCGTCAAAAAAGTCTGTAGCTGAAGCAACAACAAAAATGAAAGCTGCTATATAGTTGAGCCATGAAGGGTGGATGCCGTTAAAAATGGCAGCATCCTGGTTCACCAAAAAGAGGAACATAACGGGAGCGAGGAGGAGACGGATGAAGGCCAAAAGGTTTGGGATGTTGAAGATTTGGGTGTTTGTCATCTGTTTCTCCTTATATAATGTATAGGTTTTATACATGTAGGGTGGTGCATTTTATGCCCACCAAAATAAAATTAATCTAAGATGCCGTCGGGGGACAGTACCCTACGCGAATCAAATTTATTTTTATCTAAACGTAGTTCCGCCATCTACAACCAATGTTTGTCCTGTGATCCATGAGGCTTCGTCTGTACATAAGAAGTATACTGAACCGGCTAAATCTTCCGGGCTTCCCATGCGGTTTACAGCAGAACGTTTAATGGTTTCTGCTTTTACTTCTTCATAGTTGGTAAAGGCTTTTAATGCATCAGTGTCGATAGGTCCGCCAGATACGGCATTGACTCTGATGCCCATATCGCCAAGTTCAACAGCAGCGTAACGGCTCATGGCTTCTACCGCTGCTTTGTTGGTACCGTGGCCGGCATAGTTGTCTATGTAGATAAGGTTACCGGTTGATGAAAGTGTCACAATGGCACCACCACCCACTTTTTCCATACGTACAGCTGCTTCTTGTGAACCACGTACAAAGGCACCTACGGTTGCTGTATATATGTTTTGTAAACCTTTGGCCGGACGGAGTTTCATGAACTTACCGTAACCACCCACGACCGGACGGCCGTAGATCATGGCATTGGAAACAAAGAAGTCTATGCGGTCAAAGTCTTCATCGATAGCAAGAAAGAGCGGTTTGAATTCATCTAGTTCCAAGATGTTAAGAGGGTAGGCTTTGACTTTTACACCATACTTACTCTCTAAGTCTGCTGCGATCTCATCTGCGATCTCTTTGTTAGAGTTGTACGTAAAAGCAATGTTCACGCCATTTTGTGCAAATTTCTCTGCGATTGCTTTACCGATACCTTTGGTTGCACCGGTGATAACCAGTGTCTTACCTTTCATATTTGACATATGTTACGCTCCTACTATTTTGTATTTTTTCATAACAGCTTCAATATGTTTCATATTTTCAGCACTGGGCGCGACAAGAGGAAGTCTATACTCAAGTGTCTCGGTTAGACCTGCAATGTACATAGCGGCTTTGATGGGAATAGGGTTAGACTCACAGAACATGACCTTGTTCAGATCGTAAAGGTCATCGTTGATGGCTTTAGAGGTTTTAAAGTCACCATTGAGTGCTGCATGTGCAAGCTCTGCTTTCATGTCCGGTACAAGGTTGGCCGTCACAGAAGTGATCCCTTTTCCTCCACTTGCCAGGAGCGGGAAGTCAATGGCATCATCACCGGAGAAGACATAAAGGTCAGGTACTTTGGCTAAAAGTTCAACTGTTCTTTCAATAGACCCTGTGGCTTCTTTGATACCCATGATATTTTCAACATCATCAAAAAGTCTTTTCACTGTGTCCGGCAAGATGTCAACCCCTGTACGTCCTGGTACATTGTAAAGCATAAAAGGTACTTTTACTGCTGATGCAATGGCTTTGTAGTGTTGGTAAAGGCCTTCCTGGCTTGGTTTGTTGTAGTAAGGGCTTACAGAAAAG
>DQVY01000305.1 GCA_015661535.1 Sulfurovum sp.
CCTTAATGCTCTTTAGCTATAATCACTCTATTGAATTATACCAAAAGGTACTGTGTGCATAAAATATCTGCTCTTCTTTTATCATTATTGATCATAAGTGTAACAGGATGTGAAGATAAAAAACCTGATGAAGCATCTATCCCCATAGAGAATACCACAGAGTTTGTTTCTCAACCCCAAGAGACAAGCAACTGTATCAATCAAGTGAACAAAGCCCCTGACAACAACACGGTAAAAGCACCTTTTGCTCCCGTTAAAGTACCTAAACTTATAGAAGGCACCAATACTTTTATGCTTCTCAATACAAAAAGCAAAAGTCACAAGGTCACCATATCCAATAACAAAGTGCTGTTTCACCACAACAAAAAACCTATTGTTGTGGTCAACATTTTTGCTACCTGGTGTCCTCCCTGTGTTGGACAACTCTCTTCTTTTAACAGCTTGAAGAAAAAATACAATGATGACCTTTTACTCATCGGTGTTCTTAGCCATGACAAAACAGATATGCAAACATTAAAAAGTTTTACAGCCAAACACGGGATCAAATATTTTGTCTCCAGCTCTCCGCACAACAATGCTTTTGCAGCAAAGATCGCAAACAGTTTACTCCTGCCTGAAAATTTCTCCATACCATTGACCATCATCTATATAAAAGGGAAATATTTCACCCATTATGAAGGTACTGTACCCGTTGAAATGATAGAATACGATATACAACAGGCAAAAAAACAATTAAAATCAAATGAAGCGTAAAGGTATAAGATAATGTTCAACCTATTTAAAAAAGTATTAGGCAAGACCAACTCTGCCATTAAAGATGTAGCACCCAGCAAACGAAAAGTGATTCCCAAAGAAGATTTTGAAGATATTTTGCTTGAAGCAGATGTGCATTATGACCTTGTAGAGAGACTGCTGGAGTCATTACCGGAAAAGATCAGTAGGATCCAAGCATTCAACTCCCTTATTTCCGTATTCCAATATGATGCCGACTTCAAAGAAAATGGTCAAAAACCTTTTGTAGAAATGATCATAGGTGTCAATGGTGCAGGAAAAACAACCACCATTGCCAAACTGGCCTACCGTTACCAAGAAGAGGGGAAAAAAGTCATACTCGGTGCGGGTGACACCTTTCGTGCCGCAGCCATTGAACAACTTACACGCTGGGCAGACAAACTGAACATCCCCATCATTGCCACACAGCAAGGGCATGACCCCTCCGCTGTTGTCTTCGATACCATCGCTTCAGCCAAAGCAAAAGGGTATGACAATAT
The DNA here is from genome assembly GCA_015661535.1 of Sulfurovum sp. Lineage (GTDB taxonomy): Bacteria > Campylobacterota > Campylobacteria > Campylobacterales > Sulfurovaceae > Sulfurovum. Next base: position 1,272 of record DQVY01000305.1, read on the forward strand.
CATCATCGATACTGCAGGTAGACTCCACACGCAAACCAACCTCAGTGAAGAGTTAAAAAAGATGATCCGCATTGCCGGAAAAGCACTTGAAGGTGCGCCGCACAGGAAAATGCTTATCTTGGATGGGACACAGGGAAGCTCCTCTATCAACCAAGCAAAAGCATTTAATGATATGATTGGTATTGATGGAATCATTATTACTAAGCTTGATGGTACTGCTAAAGGTGGTTCTGTGCTAAGCATAGCAGATGAGTTGAAAATGCCAATATTTTACATTGGCACAGGCGAACAGCCAAAAGATCTCATTCAGTTTAAAGCCAATGCCTATATCAATACTATTTTAGACGAAATATTTATTTAAAGGGTTTTCATGCAAACATACATACGCCTCTTTCTTAATTTACTTATGCCGCTGATTGTACTCATTAGTATTATCTCTATTGGTTATTTTACTTTTGACTACTCTTTCTCTAAAGCTTTTAAACTTGGCATTTTAGCCGGTGTATTACTTGGTATAGGGATCTCTCTTATTATGGCTATGCTTCTTCTTTTACTAAGAAGAGTACAACCACAAAATACTAGAGAGGTAGAATATATAGAAGAAGAAACAGAGAGTGTAAATACTGCGAGCAAACAACGTACTGCAGAGAAAGAACCAATCGCTGTATCTAAAGAGATAAAATGTATGCTGTTAATGGACAAAGAACTCACCTTTGACATACTGCTTAATGCGCTAAAAAAGAACAAAGAGTATGTACTTTCTTCAAGTAATCCTAGAAAAGGGACTTTAAGCATTGAAACCAAAGAAGGTATCATTCAAACAACTATTACTTCACTGACAAAGCATACTTCCCAGATCATTTTACATGCACAGGACAATGTAAAACCTGTTAGAAATCTTATCGCACAGCTTAAAGAGAAAGAGACTTCGTTTTTACAATATTAAACTAATCTTCCAAAGCAAAAATCTTTCGATAAGACTCCTCGAGCGGAGTTCTGTCTTTATAATCTATGAGATCTCCCACAACAATAGTGACTTTTTGTTTTAATTTTGGATCTTTCAAGGCATTTTTCAACGCTTGGTTGGCATCTGACTTAATATAGAGAGGCAAAATAGGCAATCTGTTCTTTAAAGCGATGATGCGTGCTCCCTCTTTAAAATTTGTTAACGCTTTATCTGTTTTATTACGTGTACCCTCAGGAAAAATAAAAATAGATTCTCCACGTTTTACGGCCTCTTTGATTTCTTTAAAAAAACCAGACATTTGGCTTTTTTCTCTGTCGAGTAAAATAGAGCCGGCATTACGCACAAAAAGTCCAAAGAAAAAAGAGTTGTATAACTCTTTTTTAGCGATCCACGGTCCAAAGATATTGGTATCTTTCAAAGACACTTCTACAATAGGCGGATCGATGATACTTTTATGATTGATCAGTACAAGGTATTGTCCCTCTTGTGGCAGTTTCTCTCTGTTCTCAATATGTACTGAAATATGTAAGGTATCCAGTTGCGCTTGTGAATAGCCAAGCCTAAGGCGTTTTATCTCTTTTGTATCCTTTATCTTCCTTAACCTAAACCCATAACTATTGGTTAAGTAAAGTGCATAAACAGCTTGTTTTATGGTATTCAATGTCACGGTATGTCCTTCATTACGCTTAAGGGTATCTCTAGGAATTAGATTATAACCAAAAGAGTTAAAATAGTTCCCTTTTGGCTCTTGGGCTATAAAATATGTCAATTTGACATATTTTTGATACTACATAAAAATCTATCGTACAATATCAACATAAGAAACAGGAGCAATACAATGGCAAAGAAGAAAACCTTATTTGAGTGTCAGGCATGCGGATTTCAATCTCCGAGATGGATGGGTAAATGTACTTCCTGTAATGAGTGGGAAACCATGGTAGAACTCACCACAGACCAAATAAAATTTTTAAAAGAGATGGGTACATCCAGCAGTGGAGGTACCGGACTTTCAAAAGCACAACCCATCACACAAATAGAAGAAGACAATATCACGCGTTTCAGCTCAGGGAGTAGAGAACTTGACCTTGTGCTTGGCGGCGGGATCGTACCAGGTTCACTTACCCTTATAGGGGGAAGTCCGGGTGTAGGTAAATCAACACTGTTGCTAAAGATCGCTGGGAATCTGGCAAGGGTCAATAAAAAAGTACTCTATGTCTCAGGAGAAGAGTCTGCAGGCCAAATAAAACTTCGTGCCAACAGACTCGATGCCAACCATGACAATCTCTATCTGCTCCCAGAGATAAATCTAAGCTCTGTGCTCTCAGAAATAAACAATCAGCACTATGAGCTCATTGTCATTGACTCCATACAGACACTCTACTCTGAAGAAACACCATCCGCACCCGGTTCAGTCACACAGGTACGTACCATTACCTTTGAGCTTATGCGTATTGCCAAATCTCTGCACATCCCTATCTTCATCATCGGCCACATTACCAAAGACGGTTCCATAGCTGGTCCCAGGGTCCTTGAACACATGGTAGATACAGTCTTGTATTTTGAGGGTGATACCAACTCTGACCTGCGTCTGCTAAGAGGATTTAAAAACCGTTTTGGTGCCACCAACGAAGTAGGTATTTTTGAAATGAACAAAGAGGGGCTTAACGATGCAAAAAGTATGGCAGGAAAATTCTTCAACAAAGAAAAACTCCAATCAGGTTCCGCACTAACTGTCATTATGGAGGGATCCCGTCCTATCATTATAGAAATTCAAGCCCTGGTCTCAGAATCTTACGGACATGCCAAAAGGTCTTCTACCGGCTTTGACAACAATCGTTTAGGCATGCTGCTTGCCCTGCTCGAAAAGAAGCTTGATCTACCTTTGGGAACCTATGATGTTTTCATCAATGTTTCAGGGGGCATCAAGATCAACGAACCTTCTGCCGACCTTGCAGTGATCGCTGCTATATTGAGTTCCTACAGAGACAGAAAACTGAGTGCTGACTCACTGTTCTTAGGTGAAGTAAGCCTTACCGGAGAGATACGTGAAGTACCCGGACTCTCTCATCGTCTCAAAGAGATAGAGACCCAAGGCTTTTCAAAAGCCATCATCCCAAACAAACCTCAAGAAAAAACAGCGATCAAATGTTTTGTAGCAAATGAAGTCTCCAAAGTAGTGGAATGGATGTAATATTTTAGCTATACTATCATTATGAAAATAGGTACAGACATTATACAGATTTCCCGCATCGATACACTCTTAAACAAATATGGCGAAACCTTTAAAACACGCTTTTTGCTTCCAGAAGAGATAAAAGCACTTAAGAAAACAGAGTCTATCGCAGGATACTGGGCAGCCAAAGAAGCCATATCCAAAGCACTTGAGTGCGGTATTGGTGCAAATCTCTCCTTTCATGATATTATTATCAGTAAAAATAAAAGAGGGGCACCTGTTTTCAAACTTACAGAAGACGCACAAAAAAGGCATAAGATCAAAAGCGCATCACTCTCCATCTCCCATGATGGCGGTTTCGCTATTGCTGTTGTAGCGCTTACACAATAAAATTAAAAAAAAAGGTAAACAATGAAATCTATAGGTATCTCATGTATGACAATACTTCTCTTGGCAGGGTGTAATTCACAACCTGTTGTTCAAAAAAAGCCACAGGTTGTTCAACAGACAGCACCTGCAGCAAAACCTGTACTTCCTCCTAAGCCGAAAAAAGAACATATATTAAAAGAGGTTGAAGATACAAACTACTCACCTGAATACATGTACCCTGAAACCGACACAAAAAAACAGGAGATCAAAAAACCTGAGCCTACCCCTTTGGTTACGACGGAAAGCATGAACAAAGAGGAGTGTATTGCGATGATCTCTCAAGAAAAATTTGACAAATACACAAACATGTTTGGTTCAGAAGAAGCATCTATCAAACGATGCAATATGATCAAAGCCATGAACCACTAAATATATAAAAGGCATCTCTAATAATGGCTACGCTATTTTCTAAAATGTATCAGCTTAAACCTGTCACCCATCATTGTGGGTGATATGAGTGTTTTTATCTTATCTGCCTCTCTTGCATATCTTTCCTGCGTCGTTTGTTTAGAAAACTGCTCCAGTATATCTATGATCCCAAAACGTACCAAGGCACGTGCCTGCGTCTCATAGGCTAGTTCTTCAAAGCCTGCATCTGTAAATGCTTCACTCACATGTCCAAAATTCACATCGTAAGTGATATCATCTTTTTTATAGGACTCTGAAAGTACCAGATCTTCATCAAACAGAGGAAAGGTTTCATGTGCCTTGTAAACACGGATAGAAAAATCATTACGCACATATTTTTCACCATAGTCAAAGGTCACAAAATCACAATGGCCTACACCTTTAGCCATCTCTCTTGCAAACGCTTCATACCCTACTGCCACTTCACCCTGTTTCAAATGATGTATTTTTGCCCAGTTCAACAGCTCTGCTGGTGCTTCTTCCCATAGAATTTCATGGTTTTTGACCACTACAGTCTTTTCATCTTTTAAGAGTTCACAGGGAAAAGCATCAAAGATCTCATTGGCAACCACAAAGGCATACTGGGCTTCAACTTCAGAAATATCATTAAAATGATGTATCTGAATGTCATCACCAAAACGTTCCTGTATGTATGCCAACTGTGCTTTTTGTACTTCGGGTTGACGCTCTACGATGCCAAATTTTAACGTTTTGACCAATGCAGGGTCACAGGTATAGAGCCACTGTATCATGTCACAGATCAAATACCCTTGGTGTGCCCCTACTTCAATCAGCCAGCCATCTCTATGTGCTGTCCCCTCTTTTAAAAGCTTGTTGAAGTAGTTGGCAATGCTTGCACCAAAAAAACTGCTTGCACTCACTGCCGTATAAAAATCCCCTGACTTCCCTATGGCTTTAAAGGTTTTATAGTAGCCATCTTCGCCATACAGCCACTCTGTCATATACTCACTAAAGTACATTTTCCATCCTGACATAAAGTTTGAGTAGACGTATCTGTTTGTCTATTTTATAGATTTTCTGGTCAAGTTTACGGATGTTTAAAGAGTTACGCATGATATCAGTGTCCAAAGAGGTCTTCTCCCCCGCATCTGCAAGGTTTTTGGTCAGTTTAAAAAGACTGGTATAGATTTGTGCATCTTTCTTTGCCAATAAGATCTTTTTATCTAAAATGGTTAAACTATTTTGTATCCACTGGTACTCTTCTTCTACAGTTTCTCTTTTGTCCAATACTTGTACTGCTGCACGTAACTTTTCTACTTTACTGGCTTCAATATCTGCAAAAGCATTGATATCAATAGGCATAGAGACAGAAAAACCATAATTGTAGTACTGCTCTTGCAATGTAGAACCTGGTCCAACAAAAAGCGGGTTAATATCTCCATTGATGTATTGTCCCTGTAAAGAGACCGTTGGCAAATATTTTGCCCAGGTTACTTTTTCATCATAATTTGCAACTTCTGCACGGTATCTGTCTGTTTTCAGATCTAAGTTCTCTTCCGTGTAGGCTGCTTTACTCATCAGTTTTAAAGTGGGTAAGGCGAAGGAGTCAGGGTTTTTATCACTGATCACTGAAAATTTTTGTTTTAATTCCAGATAATTTAATTCTAACTCTAAGAGTGTTGCATCATCTTGACTTTTTTTTAAAATAGCCTGGTCCAAAAAACTACTGTCTAAAATACCAGCCAAATAACTGTCACGTTTTTGACGTATATCTATGGCATCATTTTTAATAAGTAAACGCAACTTTGCCTGTTCAAGTTTTGTTTTTTTCAAATTAAAAAGTATCTCTACCGCATCACCAATGAGTTTGCGTCTTTGCAGCGTAATATCACTTTTGTTTGCATGACGCAAGGCATCAGAATAACGTATGGCATAGTAGATCCCCCCAGAACGAAAGATAGGTTGGTCAATCGCAATGGAGTAAGTCCCCACTTCTATAGGGTCAGGTGTGCCAAACTGCGTCGAATAGTTTTTATTGTAACGCAACTGTATAGGGTTGATCCAAGACATGGAAAGTATATCACTCTCTAACTCATTTGATTCAAATTGGTAATCATACAAGAGTGATTTTTTTTCAGACAGTATATCTCCCAACTCATCTGCATGAAGCAGAGAGAGAAGCATACTACAACAGATCAAGTACTTTTTCAAAACGTACAAATCCTTCATCTATCTCATCTTTAGTAATGGTAATACTTGGTAAAAAACGTACGGTATTACGTCCTGCTTTTAAAATAACCAAACCTTCATTCATGGCATTGTTAATGATATTTCCTTGTATCTCTGCATTTTTGGCACGCAAGCCTCTCATGAGTCCAAGCCCTACTTCTTTTTCAAACAGATCTCCATACTTTGAAACCATCTCTTTCAGTTTTTGTGAAAAATAGATCAAGGTTTCATCTATCAGCCCTTCATCATACATCGGTTTTAAGATCTCAAGTACAGCAAGTCCTGCGGCTGTACTCAAGTAGTTACCGCCAAATGTACTCCCATGATCCCCCGCAGACAAAATATCTTTATGTCTGGTCATCACTGCACCTA
>DQVY01000025.1 GCA_015661535.1 Sulfurovum sp.
ACAAGTGCAGCAACTTTCGCTTGGCAGACTTCATACACATATACCTTTCTTTCTATAGGAAATCCTTTTTCTTTCACCACTTCATGATATACATAATGATGTAAAAGTGCTAAACTATGTTCAGCACATAATACTTCTACTGTATCAGTAATATCTTCTATCTCTTTTTCACTTTTTACCGTATAGGTCATGAGTTGAAATAGACTTTTTGTATTCATGAAATATTTCATAAGCAGTTGCAACATTTTAATTCCTTATTTGTTAATTAGGCATTTAGCTAAATACTTGAGAGTATGGTATAATAATAAAAATTAAATGTCAAGGGTGATCATGCTAGATATGCATCAAAAAATTAAGATTTTTAAAGCTTTGGGGAATGAAACACGATTTTTGATTTTCAAAAATGTATTTACAGGAGGTTATACCTGCTCGATCGATAAAAAAGACCCCAATGTAAAAGTAAGTGCGCATGCAACCTGTGTAAGTACCATAGCCGAACATTTTGAGTTTTCTTTACCTACTATTTCGAAACATTTAAAAGAGTTACGTGAAGCAAATATAGTCACTATGGAAAAGAAAGGTAATAAAATTTATATAGAACCAAACATAGAGACAGTAAGAGAACTGGGAGGATGTTTTACCACCCTCGTAGATAATTTTGAAAAGAACCGTGAGTTATTTTTTGATGAATTGACTTTAAGTTAATTATATTATTATTCATAACTCAGGAGTAAACCATGGGACATGACCACAGTCACGACATAAAAAGCTATAACAAAGCCTTCACTATAGGCATCAGTCTAAACATTATCTTTGTCATTATAGAAGCTGTTTATGGCGTGATGGCTGACTCTTTGGCACTCATCGCTGATGCAGGACATAACCTTAGCGATGTGGTGAGTTTACTCTTGGCTTGGGGTGCCATTCATCTGGCGAAGAAAAACCCTACACTCACACGTACCTACGGCTTACGAAAAGTCACGATACTCGCCTCTTTGACCTCTGCTATATTACTACTCATAGCACTTGGTGCCATTGCATGGGAAGCACTGGGTCGTTTTTCAGACCCTCAACCCGTAGATGGTATGACTGTCATCATTGTAGCAGGTATTGGGGTGATCATCAATACTGTCACCGCCCTGCTCTTTATGGAAGGTCAAAAAGATGACCTCAATATACGTGGTGCATACCTGCACATGGCAGCAGATGCAGGGGTTTCTGTAGGTGTGGTCATCGCAGGTATTGCCATTATGTATACGGGTTGGTTATGGCTTGACCCTGTACTTAGTCTTCTCATTGTTATGGTGATCTTGGTGAGTACATGGGGTCTACTTAGAGACTCCATTAACCTCTCTATAGATGCTGTACCTAACGGTGTTGATGTCTCTGCCATCAAAACATACTTTTTAGGACTTAAAAACGTCAAAGAGATACATGCTTTGCATGTCTGGGCATTGAGTACCACAGAAAATGCGCTTAGCGTCCATCTTGTTTGCCACACACTTCCCCAAAATAATACACTCTTAGAAGAGATAGAGAAGTACCTGCATGATACCTTTGATATAGAGCACCTTACCATACAGTTTGAAGCTGACATAGAGGGCTTTAGCTGCCCACTTGACCGAGAAGAAGGGAAAATCTAAATTTTATTTTGAGAATATAGTTTCATAAATCAGCGCTTCTGTGCTATACTCAATAAAAATTGTATATAGCTGGAGAGCATACTATGTATAAGTTACTTTATTTCTTTTTTATATACTTATACTTCTCCACAACACTCTTTGCAAACAGTTCCAATCCTTCTATTGATATATCCTCTTCCCATCATACTATTGGAAAATATACCAGTATATATGAGGACATTACATCCTCTTTAAAGATTTCAGATATTCTAAAACTTCCTGAAACATCGTTTGCACTTCTACATACATCTGTTTCAAGTCAAGGTTTTTCCGAATCATCATTTTGGTACACATTTAAAGTCAATAATCCTCAAAAAACACCCCTGTCAAGACTTTTAATATTTGCACCTGCATGGCTTGATCATATTGAAGTTTATATTCTTTCCAAAGAGGGGGAGATTCAGAGATACAAAGGTGGTAATCGGTCTCATTACAGCAACAGAGCACTTCCTCATTACCTGACAAACTTTAAACATTCTTTTCGAACAGGAGAATCAAAAGTCTATATAAAAGTACAAACAAGAGACCCTCTCATTCTTTCAATTTCACTTATGGATGAACACACTTTCCTTTCAGAAAATACTTTTTTATCTCTTTTCATAGGTTTTTTCTACGGTGGTATGATTGCATTACTTGTTTATAATCTTTTTCTCTATTTTGGCATAAAGAAGAACTACTATCTTTTTTATGTTTTCTACTTATTCACTTTTTTACTGGTCAATGCTGCATATAACGGCTATACATTTATGTATATGTTCTATGATCTTCCCGAAGTACAGAACTGGGCACAAGCCATACTTTCCTACATTTTTATCTGTGCCGCCCTGCTTTTTGCTATGTCATTTCTAGATCTAAAAGAACATCACCCAAAATTATATCAATCAAGCGTCTATCTACGTTATTTTATAATCATTCTTGCTCTTTCTTCTTCAATACTGGGAGGATACCATTTGAGTATTATGTTTGGTATCATATCTGTTATGATAGGTAGCATATACATCACACTGGTTGCACTCTATTCATGGATGAAAGGTAGCCGCTATGCAAGATTTTTTCTACTTGGTTCTATAAGTGGACTGATAGGCATCTCTATCACTGCGATGACACTTTTGTCTTTTATTCCCTATTCTTATTTTACTTTTAAGGCAAGTGATTTTGGTATGTTCATCGATTTGATGATGCTTTCTTTTGCACTTGCAGACCGTATGAAAATCACGCAAGAAGAAAAAATAAAAGCTGAACAGGATGCACAAACAGATATCTTGACGGGTTTGTTGAACAGAAGAGCGTATTACGCTATATCTAATATTGAATCTAAAAAGCTTTCACGTCAATATAGAGATTTTTCTGTCATGATGTTGGATATTGATAATTTTAAGCAAGTCAACGATACCTATGGACATCATGTCGGTGACCTTTTACTTCAGAAAGTGTCAAAGGCTATGAAAGACAGTATAAGAGAATTTGATTACATATTCAGGATCGGTGGCGATGAGTTTATACTCTTCCTGACAGAGACCAATGAAAAAGAAGCGTATCAATTGGCTAATCGTTTATGTGAGACTATTGCTCAGATAGATATTCCTCTAACAAGTGGGGATCTTGTGTTTAGTTGCAGTATTGGTATAGGTACTTTCAGACGTAGTGATAAACATATAGAAATGACAGTAAAACGTGCAGATGATGCACTCTATGCAGTGAAAGAAGATGGGAAAAACAGTGTAAAAATAAGTAATAACTAAACCCCATTAAGCTTAAAATCTTTACATATTAAACCTTTTTCGCTACACTACATCAAATCTAATAAGGCAAAACATTGAAAAAGAATTTTATACAATTTCTATTATTGTTCTCTCTCTTCTTCAATATTTCCCATGCCTCTATGATTGCTATAGAAGACAACTGTCACCATGAAACTACACATGAGTATGTTACAGAACAATCACAGTCAAGTGACTGTGGTGACCTATGCGACATTCACCATCTTTTTCATTTTACGGCCATTTTAGACACCCCATTATTTAACTTTGCGCCATTAAAAGTACAAACACACTTTATGCAAAAAACAACACGCTACACCCCTCCATTTCAAGAAACAAGCATTAGACCTCCTATAGCCTAATCTGCACTACCACACCCTAGTTCTCTTTAGAACACACTTTACATTAAAAAAATTACAGGAAAATTTATGAAAAAAATCATTATGATTTTTTTGTCTTTTTCTCTCTTTTCTTTTGGAATGAGTTATGAAAAATTCAAAAAACTGACACTAAAAAATGCAAAAGTGCTTCAAAGCCAAGCACTCACCATGAAAACAACACAAGAGCAAAACAACATTCTCTTACGTGCACAAAACCCTACACTAAGCCTTGAAGCTTCACGTTTTGACCCAAAGCAGTCAGGATCAAGCTTCAACTACTCTGCCTTTATTACCCAGCAGATCCGTATGCCTAACTACTATGGTGGCCTTGAAGACAAAGCCTCTGCACAACTGCAACTGCAAAATGCCTATGTGACAGATGGTCGTGCCGGATACATCCGTGCACTTGAAAAGTTTTATACAGAATATGTTTATCAAAGCAAACTGCTTGCACTGCTTCAAGATGAGTACACACTCTCAAAAAAAGTAACCGACATAGTCAAACAGCGCTATGACAGTGGTTCAGAGAACAAAGTATCTTACCTGCAGGCAAAAACAGACACGATCGCGCTTAAAACACAAATGTACACAACAAGACAGGCAATGAAAACACTGTACTATCAACTTTTGGCTATTGCGGGTCTAAAAAACAATGTCAGTTTATCAAAGCAGTTTATCTACTCTGTTTCCAAAGAAAAGTACAGCAAGTCAAATATCAATACCAAAAAACAGATCCTCGCTGCCAAACAAAAACTCCTGCAGAGCCAGGTACGTATGAATGACAGTACTATCAACAACTTTCAACTCTATGGTGGCATGGAAGATGAGCCGGACCAGTCTATTTTAAGGGTTGGGATCAATATCCCTTTCCCTATCTTTAACAGAAAATCTGAAGAGAAACAACTTGCAAAACTCCAAGCTGAACAACTAAAACTGGACAAAGAGCAACTGGACATAGATCTATATTCTCAGGAAAAAATGTTTAAAGCCTCCATACAAGAGCTTTCAGCACAATATTATGCACTTAGAAGTCTCAGAACAGAACAAAAAGCACTTTATGCTTTACTGCAAGAAGGCTACCGTATAGCACAAGGTTCCATTTTTGTGATGATGTCTGCAAAAAACAAACTCATCCAAACACAAAAAACACTCCTTCAAACACAAAAAATGATCAATACACAAAAAATCGAACTACATTACCTACAAGGACACTACAATGACTAAAACGATACTTTTTCTACTTCCGTTACTTGCTTTCTCTTCTCCAATAAAAGTAGAACATGCTCAAGAAAAGCCTTTGGGTAAGATCATACAGGCCAATGCGCAGATCACCCAACTCTCAGACCAGCAGCAAACGATCGTTTCTCGTCTGTCAGGACACTTGGAAGCCTATTATGTCAAACCGGGACAGCATGTTTCCAAAGGTGATAAAGTGGTTCTCATAGAATCCATAGAACTCTCTAAGATGACGGCTGAATATTTAGCATTGAACAAACAACTTGAAGCAGCCAAAAAACAAAAAAGAACTGCTATAACCTTACACAAAAAAGGACTTGCATCACAAAATGATGCAAGTAATGCCATCATCGCACTTGAGAATATACGCAGCCAGAAAGATACCTTGGCTTCCCAGTTAAGCTCATTGGGAGTAGACCCAACAACACTTAAAAAAACCACAGATCAGTTTATACTCTATGCCCATGCTGATGGTACGGTGGGTACTATACTTGCACCACTTCATACCAATGTTACCGCACAGACAGAACTTGTTACACTTGTGAAGCAAAGTGGGTATTATGCGACGGCTTTTATCTCTGCGAATCATGCTATGCATGTCTCAAAAGAGACACAGGGATGGATTAAAATTGGTCACAAAAGTTACCATGCATCGTTTGTACAGCTCATGCCAAATATCGATCAAGAGACACAACGGGCAAAAGTACTTTTCAAGATCAATGAAAGTCCCAAAAACCTTCTTTTAGGTGCATTTACACAAATGGACATCTCATTAGAAGCCAGAAAAAATGTAGTGATGGTAAAAAAATCTGCCCTTACACTCTATAAGGGTGAGTGGGTTGTATTTGTAGAGAAAGAACATAAGGAAGCTGCTCATCATGAAGAGAAATCAGACCATGACCACGACAATGAAAAAGCAGCACATGATGAGCATGACCACAAGGCTGAGAAAAAAGAAGAAGCACATGGACATGATGACCACGGTCATGATACACACAAAGAAGAAAAAGGGCATGAAGAACATGCAGACAAAGATCATGACGAGAAAGAAGAAGGTCATGGCGAACATGAGGAAGAAGAATCTCCTTACGATGCAAAAGTGGTTGAGATCATCGCTTATGTAGGAGATGAGATAGCAGTGAAAGGTCTTAACGCAGGTGAAGAGTATGTCTCTGATGGTGTCTACTTTGTGAAGTCTATGCTACTGAAGTCTTCTCTTGGCGAACACGGTCATTAGGAGCATAGTATGAATCGTTTTTTTCAAGTACTCATACAGTACAAATTCCTCATCATTGCGCTCTTTATAGCCATTTCCGGATTTGGCTATAAGGCCTACCAAAACATCCCTGTAGATGCATTTCCGGACATCACCCCTAAACAGGTTGTCATCTATACTGAAAGTTCCGGGAACTCGGCAGAAGACATCGAAAAACTTATTACCTACCCTATAGAAGCCGCTATGTCTGGACTTCCCGGGGTAAAGCTCATTCTTTCAAACTCTATTTTTGGACTCTCTTATGTTTCCATATTTTTTGAAGATGACTATGACACCTATCTGCTTCGTCAACTCGTCACAGAAAGACTGAACACTGTAGACATCCCTAAAGGCTGGGGAACACCGGTCATGGGACCAAACACTACCGGACTTGGACAAGTCCTCTGGTATGCACTCAAAGATGTAAATAACACTTACACAGCAAGCCAACTTAGACAAATGCATGAATATACGGTGACACCCCTGTTTAAATCAATCGATGGGGTAGAAGAGGTCATTTCATGGGGTGGATTTGAAAAACAATATGAAGTACTCATAGACCCGAAACGTCTGCAAAATGTAGATGTTACTTACAATGAAGTCATTGAAGCCCTGGAGAGATCTAACCAATCTGTGGGTGGACAATACCTAGAGTTTAACCGTGAACAGTACCTCATTCGTGGGGCAGGACTTTACCAAAACCTGGATGACGTACGCAATACAGTCATACGAAGCAAAGATGCCAAAGCCGTTACCATTCAAGATATTGCCACAGTTAAAGAAGGCAAAGCACCACGTTTTGGCGCCGTCTCTGTAGATGGTAAAGAACGTGTCTTTGGTATGGTGTTGCAGCGTTCAGGAACCAATGCTGCCAAAGTAGTAAAACTCATTAAAGAAAAGATGTCTTTAGTAGATGGGGCACTTCCTGATGGTGTAAGCATAGAGATCATCTATGACCGTAGTGAGATCACGCAAAAAGCTGTCAACACAATGACCTCTGCACTCCTTACAGGGTCTGTATTGGTTGCTATTGTCCTCTTTTTGTTTTTGTTTGAATTACGTTCAGCGTTTATCGTTATTCTCTCCCTGCCTGTCTCTTTGCTTATTGCATTTTTACTCATGCAGGAGTATGGCATTTCTGCCAACCTTATGTCACTCTCAGGTCTGGCCATAGCCATAGGGATGATCGTCGATGGTACCATTGTTGTCGTAGAGAACAGCTTTAGGCTTTTACAAGAAAATCCCGATGCCTCACGTGCACAGGTTATCTCTGATGCCACAGTAGAAGTGGCCAAACCTGTACTCTTTGCCCTGCTCATCATTGCTACGGTGTTCATTCCTCTACTGAGTCTTGAGGGACTTTCCGGAAAACTCTATACACCTATGGCATTAGATATTGTGTTTGTTATGTTAGGTTCATTGGCTGTTGCCCTGCTTCTTGTACCTGTACTTTCTTACATGATGCTCAAACAGGGTAAACATGTAAACTCACCGCTTATGAGCGGCATCAAAGCATTTTATACGCCTATGTTGGTTTTTGCACTCAAACATGCCAAAAAAATTGTGGGTATTACTTTCTTTATATTCTTCATACTCGCAGCCCTGCTTTCACAACAAGGACGGGAGTTTATGCCTAAGCTCAACGAAGAGACCATTATGTACAGGGTCATTGCCATTCCAGGCACGGCACTCACACAAAATGTCGAAAATGCCCAAGCCATAGAGAACTTTATTTTAGAAACCTACCCCAATGAAGTGAATTCTGTACTCTCCATGATAGGTCGTAGTGAAAAAGGTGAAACTGCACAAGCCAACTATATGGAAGTGTTGCTTACCCTCAACCCTGAGCTTGACGAGATACCTCGTTTGGACAAAGAACTGACAGCTAAACTCAAAGAGAAATTTAACTTCTTACAGTTCATCTCTACGCAACCTATTGCCATGCGTATTGAAGAGTTACTAGAAGGTGTCTCTGCTGAACTTGCTGTAAAAATTTACGGAGAAGACCAGAAAGTCATGGCAGAGATCGCCTCTGAGATCTCGGGTGTACTACGTAAAGTGGATGGATTGGACCATGCAGAAGTAGAGACACAACTGGGCCAAGCACAGATCAACATCAAACCAAACTACCTTGCTCTTTCTCGCTATGGGCTTAGTGTAGAAGATGTCATGCAAGTCATACGTTATGGTATAGGTGAAGAACCTGTCACTCAGAAGATAGAAGGTATTAAACGTTTTGGTATTGTTGCCAAACTCAAAAATGCCAAACAAGACATAGATACACTGAAGTCACTCATACTGCGTTCAAGTTCGGGAAAAGTAGTGACACTCGATGAAGTATGTGACATTGCTACTATACAGGGACCTGCTTTTATTAAGCGTGCAGACCTTAGTCGTTATATGGTACTTTCACTGGAAGTAGAGGGAAGAGACATTGCAACCTTTGTTGAAGAAGCAGATGCGAAGATCAAACAAACAGTAAACATCCCGGCTGGTTACTACATTACCTGGGCAGGAGACTTTAAAAACATGCAAGAGGCTACCCAAACCTTAGCCATGATCATTCCTATTACCCTGCTCCTTATTACGCTCTTACTTTACACAGCTTTTAACTCATTTAAAAAAGCCTTCCTCATTTTACTTGGTGTACCGCTTGGTCTTATGGGGGGTATTGTCGCGCTTTTAATGGCAGACATTTACCTTTCTGTCTCAGCCATTGTCGGGTTCATCGCCATCTTTGCCATTGCCATACTTAACGGTATTGTGTTGGTCTCATTCATCGATGAACTGCGTAAAAAGTTCCCGACCATCAAAACCATAGACTTGGTAAAAGATGCCACACTCTTACGACTAAGACCTGTTCTCATGACAGCCTTTACCACACTCTTTGGTATCTTGCCTCTGCTTTATGCCACAGGTGTGGGTTCAGAGATACAGTACCCACTCTCTGTTGTAGTTACAGGCGGTATCATCTCCTCAACCATACTTACCCTCTTGGTTTTACCAGGCTTGTATGTGTTGTTTTTCACAAAAAAGAAAAGACATGAAAAGCATACATAATACCCCAATGATCTACCTCCTCTTTGGAGGTACACTATAAGAATATTATATTTAAAAGATGATGAGCAACTTTCTACCATAGTGACAAACTTTTTACAAGATAAGCTTATTATTGATGCTGTTTCAAGCTATGAAGATGCCAAAGCACATATAGAAAGATGGGTCTCATAGAGTCAATTTTAATCAAAATGGAGTAAGAT
>DQVY01000070.1 GCA_015661535.1 Sulfurovum sp.
TTCACTATATGGTGGCACAATTTGCACATCTGAAAAACTTCCCAAAGAAGATTGTGATAGACGGGGGGAATGGGGTTGCCGATACCGTCATTACGGACATTTTTGATGCTCTGAACTTTAGCTATACAGGTCTTTACATGGAGCCCGATGGTACCTTCCCAAACCACCATCCTGACCCTTCTGTTGAAGAAAACCTTGTGGATGTGAAAGCTGCTTTGGAAAAAGAGGGTGATATCGCTTTTGCCTATGATGGAGATGCTGACCGTATTGCCGTTCTTACCCACAAGCACAACATAAAAGGTGACCAGATGGCACTGCTTTATGCTATGAAAATGGAAAATCCAACCGTCATTGGTGAAGTCAAATGTTCGCAGGTCATGTATGACGAACTTGAACGCCGTGGTGCCACAGCCATTATGTACAAGACTGGGCACTCCAACTTAAAAGTAAAAATGAAAGAGACCAATGCAGACCTGGCCTGTGAAGTCTCAGGGCATATCTTTTTTAAACACCGTTATTTTGGCTACGATGATGCCATTTATGCCACACTGCGTATGCTAGAACTTATCCATGACGGCATCGATATTGATGCCGAGATCGATGCGTTGCCTCAGGTTTTTTCAACAGAAGAGCTCAAAGTAGAAACCACAGAAGAGGAGAAGTTCCTCATTATTGACAAAGTCAAAGAGCTTCTTAAAAACCCTCCAGCAGACTTCCCTAAAATACTAAACATCATCGATGTAGACGGTGTACGCATAAACTTTGAAAAAGGATGGGGACTTGTACGTGCATCCAACACCACACCTGTACTGGTCACTCGTTTTGAGTCTACAGATGAAGCATTGGCAAAAGAGTATGAAATTGCAGTCAATGATCTCATTAAAACTGCGAAAGCTGCACTGTGAAAAATCGTCTTTATTTTAATTCTGACAACAAAGAAGTACAGCAAACAGCATTTCAAGCCATAGAAAAAGAACAAAATACCATGGGGTATTATGCACTTCCAGAACAAGACATCACTCCCATATTGGAGTATTGTAACTCCATGGCAGATTCTGTTGAAAGCATTGCAGTCATCGGTATTGGCGGGAGTTCTCTGGGTGCGAAAGCTGTGTACGAATTCATAAAACCTGTCAAGACATTAAAAAGAAAACTCTACTTTTTTGAGAGTACAGACCCTATCAATATTCGCACTATTTTAGAAAAAACAGACCTTTCAAAAACCCATTTTCTGGTCATATCAAAGTCAGGAAATACCGTAGAGACTTTCTCTATTTATAAATATATCTATTCTCTCAAAAGTGATGCAAGTTCTTATACCTTCATCACTGACCCCGGCTCTCCTCTTGAAAAATATGCGCAGGAGATCAACGCTTCGGTACTCTATCTTCCTGAAAATGTAGGAGGACGTTTTTCTGTCCTTTCCACGGTAGGTCTTGTACCACTTGCATTGGTAGGCATAGACATTCAAGCCCTTTTAGAGGGTGCAAAAACAGTGAAAGAGAGTTTCTTTAACGATGGCTACCTCAAAGAGACCCTGCTCAAAAAAGCTGTCTATTACGCCAAACATCATGCCCAATACCACATAAACTGTATTTTCGCCTACTCTGAAACACTCAAATACTTCTGTGAATGGTACGTACAGATTTGGGGAGAAAGCCTGGGCAAATCCCAACGCCATTCTGCATTTAATGTAGGACTTACCCCCATTGGACTCATCGGCCCTAAAGACCAGCACTCCTTTTTACAACTTATCATGGAAGGCACAAGGGACAAGTCTGTCACCTTCATCAAAATAGAAGATTTTGATGATGATATCAGCATCCCAAATATCACATTACCCCATCTTGAAGGCCTGGACACACTCAATACACTGCCTTTTTCAAAACTCATCAATATGCAGTGTGATTCTGTTATAGAAGCATTAAAAAACCAAGGGGACATCCCCTTGGATACTATTACTATTGCAAGTGTCACAGAAGCTAATATTGGTGCACTTATCTTCTATTACGAACTTCTCACCTCTTTGGTTGGAGAACTTATAGATGTAAACACCTACGACCAACCTGGCGTGGAAGCAGGGAAAATTATTTTGAAAAAGAAACTTTCAAACTAACGGGCACCTCTAAAAATCTGAAAGTTCTTTTTGAAGAAGCATCTTAATATAAGATTGGTACGGCACATCCAAGGCATTGGCTTGTGTCTTTAACTTCTCTAACATATCTTCTGGCAACCGAAGAGAAATAGACTTTGTGCTTTTTTTAAGATTTGACAAACGTCTTACTTTGGCTTTGTTCCAATCAACATACTCGTGAGAATCATGTGACTCCCAAAAAGCTCTCTCTTCTTGTTCATCTTTAAACTCAGGAATCTTTTTTAACATTTTCATATACTATCCTTTCTTTTTTATTCATACTTCTTGCAGAGATAACCCTTATTTTATTGATTCTTTTGGTAAAGACCACAAATAGATAACTCTCATTATCTGTCATCCCCAAAGCGAAACACCTACATTCATTTTCAGAATGTTTTGTATCTTCCAAGACTAAAAGTGGATCATTAAAAAAAATCTCTTCTATAAGTTGCCATTTTAACTCATGTTTTTTTTCATTCTTATACCTATTACCTTCATCCCAGTCAAAACCAACAAGACTCTCAATCTCTAAACAATCAAAATCCATTGCATTCCTTAAAGTGTATATGTTTATTATATACATATATCAATAAAAAGTCAAAGGTGTAAAGCAATAATTTTTAAAAACCATCTCATAACTAATAGTTATTTTGCTATAATATAGACTATCATACACAGGGGCAGAAAACACAATGACAAATATCATTTTATGTGGTGGTTCAGGGACAAGACTTTGGCCCATCAGCCGTACACTTATGCCAAAACAGTTTGTAAAACTATTTGATAATAAATCACTGTTCCAGCTTACAGTACAACGTAATGAAACACTCTGTGATCAGCAATTCATCATCTCCAATGCAGAGCAGTATTTTTTAGCTGTTGACCAACTTGAAGAACTTCAGGCAAAAGATAATAAATTTTTACTTGAGCCAATTGGACGAAACACTGCACCAGCGATTGCCCTTGCCTGTCTTGCTTTAGACTCCGAAGAGATCGTCCTTGTATCCTCTTCTGATCATCTCATTAAAAACCAACAAAACTATGAAGAGATTGTAACAAAAGCACGTAAACTTGCAGAGGATGACAATCTTGTCACCTTTGGTATTACTGCTGAATATCCAGAAACTGCTTATGGATACATTGAAGCAGAAGGGATAGAAGTTAAAGCCTTTCATGAAAAACCAGATATACGGACAGCCCAGAATTATATTGATGCAGGTAACTTTTACTGGAACTCCGGCATATTCTGTTTTAAAGCACGAGTTTTCTTGGAAGAGTTACAAAAATATTCTCCAAACATTTATAAACATGCAAAAAATGCTTTTAACAATGCAAAAAATGATGGTGTTATTCGTATATCACATGAGAACATGATATCAATTCCGGAAGACAGCATTGACTATGCCGTCATGGAAAAGTCCACAAAAGTGAAAGTCCTCGTATCTGATATTGACTGGTCTGACCTTGGAAGTTTTGATGCATTGGACAAAGAGTTCGAGAAAGATGAAAATGGTAACACACGCAATGACAACCTCATCGCTGTTGAGTCAAAAAACAATTTTGTCTATGCCAAAGAGAGGCTTGTTTCCCTGGTCAATATTAATGATCTTATTGTAGTCGATACAGCAGATGCACTACTTATAAGTAAAAAAGGGGATTCACAAAAGATCAAAGATATTGTGAAAGAGCTCAAAGGCAGAGAAAGTGACCTGCACCATATACACCTTACGACACACAGGCCATGGGGAACCTATACTGTTTTAGAAAATATGCCAGGCTACAAAATAAAACGTATTGTAGTAAAACCGGGGAAACGATTAAGTTTACAAAAACATTATCACCGTAATGAACATTGGATCGTTGTTTCTGGCACAGCCACTGTGACTGTTGGTGAAGAGATGCGCTTAATACGTCCCAACGAAAGTACGTATATTAAGATGGGGGAAGTACATAGATTAGAAAATCAAGGTAAAATCGATGTTGTACTTATAGAAGCGCAGGTAGGTGAATATACGGATGAAGATGATATTGTTCGTCTTGAAGATGATTATATAAGAATGAAGAAATAAACAATGACAACACAAATAAAAATTAACAATTCAATGCGGGGAGTCACTAAATGACGCATCGTAAAATAGCACTGATCACAGGCATTACAGGGCAAGACGGTTCTTACCTTGCAGAATTTCTCCTTAAAAAAGGATACATTGTCCATGGTGTCAAACGAAGATCATCACTCTTTAATACAGACCGTATAGACCACCTTTATCAAGATCCTCATGTAGAGAACAGAAACCTCATTCTTCACTATGGAGATATGACAGATTCTATGAACCTCACACGTATTATCAAGGAAACACAACCTGATGAGATCTATAATCTTGCAGCCATGTCACATGTTGCCGTCTCTTTTGAAACACCAGAATATGTGGCTAATGCAGATGGTACAGGAACACTACGTATCTTGGAAGCAGTAAAATTACTTGGCCTTACTAAAAAAACACGTATCTATCAAGCTTCTACTTCAGAACTGTATGGAAAAGTCCAAGAGACACCTCAAAGTGAAACCACACCCTTCTACCCAAGAAGTCCTTATGCTGTAGCAAAAATGTATGCCTATTGGATCACTGTAAACTACAGAGAAGCTTACGATATGTTTGCGTGTAACGGCATCCTTTTCAACCATGAGTCACCTGTCAGAGGAGAAACTTTTGTCACACGTAAGATTACCCGTGCAGCCTCCAAGATCGCGCTTGGTCTTCAAGATAAACTTTATCTTGGTAATCTTGATGCAAAAAGAGACTGGGGCCATGCAAAAGATTATGTTCAGATGATGTGGCTTATTTTACAGGCGGATGAGCCAGAAGACTGGGTCATTGCTACCGGAGAGACAACAACAGTAAGAGATTTTGTAAAAATGTCTTTTGCCTACGCAGGCATAGAACTAGCATTTAAAGGTGAAGGGGTAGATGAGATCGGGTATATAGAATCTATCGATAAAGAAAGAACCAAACAACTTTCACTAAACACTGAACACTTAACAGTAGATAAAACTGTAGTCTCTGTTGATCCAAAATATTTCCGTCCTACAGAGGTAGATCTTCTTCTCGGAGATCCTACTAAAGCTGAAGAAAAACTAGGCTGGAGACGTGAATATACACTCAAAGAGTTAGTAGATGACATGATGAAATCGGACCTTAAACTTGTAACAAAAGACCAATATCTTAAAGATGGTGGTTATACTATTATAAATTACTTTGAGTAGGTCTTAGAGTGCATAAAGAGAGTAAGATTTATATTGCCGGTCACAGAGGGTTGGTTGGCTCTGCCATTGTTAAAAACCTTCAAAAAAAAGGGTATACCAATATCATCGGAAAAACACACAATGAACTTGACTTGTTAGATCAACAAGCTGTTGCTTCTTTCTTTGCATCTGAAAAACCTGAGTATGTTTTTTTAGCTGCTGCCAAAGTAGGTGGTATTGTGGCAAACAATACCTACCGTGCTGACTTCATTTATGAAAACCTGCAGATCCAAAACAATATTATCCATCAAAGCTACAAAAACAATGTGAAAAAACTGATGTTTTTAGGCTCTACATGCATCTACCCTAAAAATGCTCCACAACCTATGCCTGAAGATTGTCTCTTAACAGATACTTTAGAATACAGCAATGAACCCTACGCCATAGCTAAAATAGCCGGGATCAAAATGTGTGAAAGTTACAACTTGCAATATGGTACAAACTATATTTCAGTCATGCCTACAAACCTCTACGGTCCCAATGACAACTTTGATCTTGAAAAGTCTCATGTATTACCTGCATTGATCAGAAAGATCCATTGTGCCAAACTGCTACATGAAGGTAAAAATAGCGATCTCATAAAAGATCTTGGTGTAGAAACTATTGAAGAGGCCAAAGCGTACCTTGCAAACTTTGGAGTAAATGAAAACCGAGTTGAAATCTGGGGTTCAGGGAAACCGATGAGAGAATTTCTTTGGTCTGAAGACATGGCAGATGCCTGTGTCTTCCTTATGGAGAACAGAGATTTTCTGGAACTAAATTCCGATACCCCCGTCGTTAAAATGAAAGAGGGGTGCAAAGATACTTACTCTGTAGTAGATAGTGCAAACACCACTTGCATGCCACATGAAATAAAAAACAAAGAAATTCGGAACACACATATAAATATTGGTACAGGTGTAGAGATATCTATAAAAGAATTGGCAGAAACCATTAAAGATACAGTTGGGTTTAAAGGTGAACTCTATTTCAATACTGATAAACCAGACGTTACACTAAAAAA
>DQVY01000049.1 GCA_015661535.1 Sulfurovum sp.
TTCTGTCTCAATGATCTTAAAATCATCAAAGTCCCGATAGCTTACTTCTTCATGTTTTATGTTATTGATACTGGCTAAGGGAGGGTATTCATACTCTACGGCTATAAGAAATTGTTTCAGTGTATGTACATCTGCATTGATGTATATCTCAACACCAGCACTGTTGTTACTCACTGTACCTACAAGGAGATATCTTTGAGATAAGGCATAAATAAAAGGTCGGAAACCTACACCCTGTACGGTACCTGTAATATCTATTTTATAGGTAAAGTGCTCCATGTACCGCGTTCTCCTTGCCCATAGGAAAGTTTTTACTCATAATAGGATTTTTCTGTCCCAATGTTCTCTGTATTCTACCATAGAGTGACTGATTGGCGAAGGTTTCTCCTGTAAGGACTACTGTATTGCTCCCTACTTTGTCACATAATTGCGGCACGATCTCCCCAATATAGTCTCCAAATGACTCATAAATACTGTAACACATAAAGTTATTTGGCACATCTCCCAACTGATAAGACATGATTGATGTTAAAAAGGCATAGTTATCGAAACGATTGTCTTTGACTCTCGTGTCAATTTGTAAGCCACCTTTGCCTAAAAAACTCAATGCTTCTGCAGAGATACCTTCAAAACTTTCATCTGCTAACCCCAGTGTAATGGCAGTCACTTCAAAAATATCCATATCTCCCTCTAAGTTATCCAGTCTCTCCCACACTTCAGGATAGGCTTTTTTGTAGTTACCTACAAGTCTGTCTGACCCCTCTCTTAAAGTACGTATCTTTTCCCAAAGGTTGTCAGATTCAAAAGGTATAGGAGGCACAGCATCAATAACTGTTTTTCCATTATAATACAAAAAGTGCAAGCTTCCGTCAAAATGTACTCCAATAGCCTTTTGACCTACTTTATAATGTTCAGAAAGTACAGACATCATAGAGGCTTTATACTGTTCAAAACGATGTTCATTGGCATGTCCACTTTCAAAGTCTTCATTTTCCAGCACATAGATCTCATCTGTATTGACAGTATCAAAAACTTCTATGGAGTCAATGATCCTTTTTCCGTCTACCTCTACACAAGCAAGATCGTGTGCTACTGTCACTCTATTCTTATTTCCTTGCACTTTTGCAGGGAACAAGATACGCTCACCGGAGACAAATAGTTTGGTATCTTGATTGATGAAAAGTTTCATATCTTTTTGTGTGTTGATTGGCATATCGAAATCTACTAAAAAATCTGCCTCTGCACTGCTGTCACACTCAACATAGGCAATATACTCCAAGCCATGTTTTACTGCTTCACCTGCTAAAAGCATAGTCATACCATCATCAGGGTATTTCACCAACACCGAAGAACCATAGATATTTTTAATCACATCACTTTTAGTTGCCACTCTTAACAACGGTCGTTCTATACTCAAGAGTGCATTAAATTCCTGTTCAACCATCATAAGGTGTTCATTAAAGCCCGCTGCACTCACCATTAACAAAGTAGAGAGTGATACATCCCCATCAGCAGTCTTACCAAAAGTATAAGGACTTTTTGCCAATCCTGTCTCTAGGGTATCTGTTGTAAACCCAATATTTTTAACTGCATCCAAATCTTTATTGGGGTTAAAAAACTTTCTGTATCCATGCATGGTTTTCATAAGCACCGTTTGTCCGGAAGAAATAGCCCCTGCACTTGCTTTAAAAAGCTTACGGTAATCCCCTTTGTTGAGTGCCATATGTTCTGTTTCTTTATCTAACATACGTAAACCTATACCACATTCTATACATGAGATAAGAGGATAATCTGCCCGCAAAGCATTATGTTTTCGTTCCTCTTCACAAGCCCTACAAGGGACTAAGAACTTCATCGTAGTGTTCGCACGTTCATAGGGATATTTTGTGAGAAAAGGATGTTGGGAACCACAGTTATTACAAGAGGTAAAAGGGTAAAAATAGCGACGAGAACTTACATCGAACATCTCTTTTTGACAGCTGGGACAAGGTGCGATGTTGAGGGGTAAATTGACTTGTTCTACAGGCATAAGTGCAGGTTTCTCTTCTGAAAAATAGTGTTTACCTTTTCCTAAAAAAAGAGACGCAGGAATCACATCTTCTATGCCGAGTAAAAATGCTTCTAATTTCTCATCTTCTTTGTTAAATGTCATGATGATCTTATCTACTGTTTGAAGTACGTCTACTTCCATCTCTTCTTGTGTTGCATAGGCCCGTATAAGATTAGCAATATAATTTTTGTTCGAAGTAAAGGCTATCTCAAAGATAAAATACATGGGTTTTCCTGATTTTGAATTATTGGATTAAGAGTGTAACTTTGACATATCTGTAAAGTCAGCTATTTTTGGGTTTGCATAAGCATCTATAATGCTTTCAAATGTGACTTCTTGTGAAGTTTTTCTTGTAAGTACAATACCAGAATTTTTTAATTCTTTTAGTGTTTCATCTACAAGTGCAGGCATATGCGCTAAAGCTTCAGGCGTCATAGCATTTTTGACATCTACGATGTCATGAGGTACCATGGTGATAAGTTGGACTTCACCCATATCTTCATGAAAAGAGCAAATTTCTATCATCATGGTAATTTCAACTTCATTGGCAGTTTTACGTGTAGCATCTTCGTTTGCCATTACTTCTTCGGCATTTTCAGAGCTTATAGTACCTACAGGTCCGTTTTTAGACCCTGTACCTACAACAATAATCTTGTCATATTCTTGGTAATAGGTCATTAAAGTAAACCCAAGTGTACCACCCTCAACAATCGTTAAATGTGGATGAGCTTCATAGTTTTCTTCAATGTATTTTACCAAGTACGCACCAAGGCCCTCATCGTGGAACATAATGTTCCCTATACCGATGAGTGCTATTTTATTATCTGCCAAATGTTACCCTTTGGAATGAAAAAGCCTTAGGCTTCTTCATCCTCTTTTATTTTTACATATTTACTACCACCAACGATGATAGAGATATCACCCTCTTTCCAGAAGATCGTTCTCCAGAATTGGTAATAGATATGAAATACTACCCATGTGATAAGTAGCCACATCGTAGTATGATGAGCAATACGTACATCCATTATATTTGCACCTGTTGCAGTAGAACCAACCATCCATGAGCTTACAGGAAGTGTCCAATCAGTTACTAAATGCAACATCCATGGCCACCAGGCACCTATACTACTAATACCTGACTCAAGTCCATGTACATACATTTGGAGTCCGGTCAATAACATCCAGATCATTAAGAAGTGGAAGATAAAGAAAAAAGTAATATTAAAACTATCATTATGCTCTGAATTAAACTTCTTACGTCTGTTAAGGGTAAGAAGATTTAAAAGTACTTCTACAAATTCAGATAGATTCTGTTTATTTGGTATCACTTTCCCCCATGGTCTATCAACACGTGAGAAAAATGTCAGATAGAAAACAATAATAGATGTCACATCAAAAATAATAGCCACAATAAAGTGTACCCATCTATTCCATGCCATCACATATTTATCTACAGCAGGATCTGCTATCAATGCTTGATAATACGGAGCTGCTATATAGAGCCCCGTTATAATTGCTGCAATCATTGAAATAACATTTACCCAGTGGATAATTCTCATTGCACCTGTTCTACGTTTAACCTGTACATATCCTGGTTTATCTTTCATAATATCCCCCTTAGAATGCACAAGTAGGGTCAACTTTATAGACAGCTAACTCCTTACCGTTTGTATCCATCACATGCACTGCACAGGCAATACAAGGATCAAAGCTGTGAACCGTTCTTATAATTTCTAATGGCTCTTCAGGATTTGCCACCTTAGTACCAATAAGAGATGCTTCATATGCACCTATCTCACCATTTGGTCCTCTAGGACCTGCATTCCATGTAGAAGGAACTACTGCTTGGAAGTTTTTCACCAAACCATCTTTAATAACGATCCAGTGACCTAAAGATCCTCTAGGCGCTTCAGCCATTCCTCTACCTTTACAGTCTTTACTTACTTCATCGAAGTCAAATTCTGTCCAAGTAGAAAGGTCACCAGAAGCTGCATTTTTAGCAAGTTCTGCTGCCCAGTCTGCCATTGCATCAGCTATCATCTCTGTTTCGATGGCACGTGCTGCTGTTCTACCCACAGTTGAGAAAAGTACCGTAATTGGCAGACCTGAACGTTTCAAGAAGTTACCTACATATTTAGTGATATTTTTATCACCTTTTACGTAACCGATAACCATACGTGCAAGAGGCCCAACCTCTACTTTACGTCCATCATAGAGTGGAGACTTGATCCATGAGTATTTTTCTTCCGTTTTAAGGTACGCATAGCCGTCATCTTTTTTGTTAAGTCCAGTATATTTAGGAATGGTTGTTCCTACATATGGATGCTCAGGAGCACCTGTACCCTCAAACCATGAGTGTGTCACATCTTCTGAGATCTTATCTTCATCAAGTTCATGTACTTGTGTAATGTCACCATCAAGTACTACACCTTGAGGCAAGAAGAGTTCCGATTTATAGAAGCCTGTATCATCCAGTCTAAAGTCACCATAAGACATATATGACAAGAGTCCACCACCAGAACCACCTACACCTTTACCAAGTGTACCTTTATGGTCTGTTCCATGGAATGACTGAGAAGCATCTGTTGCTTCTGCCGCATAGGCAGTTCCTGCCATATAGATATCTGGAAGATATGCTCTTTTTACAAAGTCTGTCGTCTCACGTAACAACTCTTGGAAAAGAGCTATACGTGCAGGATTTTGAATATCTTGTACACAAGTAACTCCACCAACAACAATAGATTGCGGGTGTGGTGATTTTCCACCAAAGAGTGCATGCATTTTAGACATACGTCTTTGTACATCAAGTCCTTTCAGGTAGTGTGCTACACCAATAAGGTTTTGCTCAGGTGTAAGTTTGTACCCTTTGTTACCCCAGTATCCGTTTCCAAAGATACCTAAACGGCCCTCTTTAGCAAACTTAACGATACGGTCTTGAATAGCTTTAAAGTCAGATGCTCCTGATATATATGGTGTAGTCCCCGCTGCTTTAGCCCACTTCACTGCTTCTCTTGCCGTTGCTTCAGGGTCCGCTTTTGTTGCAGAGATAATATCTACAAAGTCAAGTGCATGTAAGTGGTAAAAGTGTACAAAGTGATCATGTACTTGCAATGAACCTTGAATAAGGTTACGTACTATACGTGCATTTTTTGGAATGGTAATGTTAAATGCATCTTCAACCGCTTCAATAGATCTTTGATAATGTGTACCTGTACATACACCACAAATACGCATTGTCATTAAACCAACATCTCTAGGATCTCTATCTTTTACAATAGTCTCAATTCCTCTAAACATTGTTGAAGAAGACCATGCATCGATAATAGTGTTGTCACTGTCGATCACTGCTTCAATTCTAAGGTGACCTTCAATTCTTGTAATCGGGTCAACAATAATATGTTTATTTCCATTGGCATCTGTTGAATGGAAATTACCATCTGAACCATGTGCTACTGCTTCTGGTGCTACCGCTGTTTCTGTTGTCTCTGTACCGCCTCCGGTTACGTTAGCGTCTACTTGTTCATTTAATTCTGGCATTAGTACTCTCCTCCATCTTCTCTTTTACCTGCTACTGCACTTGCTGCTGCATGAATACCAATACCGATACCCGCTGCAGTTAACAATCCTAAACCAAATTCATCCACTGTTTTTTCAACGCCTCCTGTTGGGGCCTTAATGTTAGCATTTGACATTGGTCTCTCATACGCGTATTTGTCCCAGAAATCTGGTTCTGAACACCCAATACATCCACGTCCAACACCAATAGGCCAGTTCACACCTTCATTATAACGAATGATCGAACAGTTATTGAATGTCATTGGACCTTTACATCCTACTTTGTAAAGACAGAAGTTGTTTTTCGCACCTTCATCACCCCACTCTTCAACATACTCACCTGCATCAAAGTGTGCACGTCTTTCACAGTTATCGTGAATACGGTACCCAAATGCAAACTTAGGTCTTAAAAGTGAGTCAAGCTCAGGAATAGTTCCTGTAAGTACAAAGTGTAAGATAACCCCAACCATGTTAGATGGGTTCGCCGGACAAGCAGGGATGTTAATTATCGGCTTGCCTTTAACCACATCCATCACACCTACAGAATCTGTAGGATTTGGCGCAGCAGCAGGAATACCACCATACGTTGCACAAGAACCAACAGCAACTACTGCTGCTGCACCTTCTGCGGCACGGTGTAAGTGGTCTACAAATGTTTCACCTTTTGCACCAATGGTTCCAAACTGACCATTCATACCTAGAGGAACAGCACCTTCAACAAAGAGAAGGTACTTTCCTTTAAAGTGTTCCATAGCTTCATCCATCTGTTTTTCAGCCTGGTGGCCAGAAGCAGCTTGAAGTGTTTCATGGAATTCTAACGAGATAATGTCTAAGATGATCTCATCGATTTTAGGTCCGTCTGAACGTAGGAGGGCTTCAGAGTTACCTGCACAGTCAGAAAGCTCTACCCAAATGACAGGTACTCTGTTCATGAGTACAGCTGCTTCAGCCACAAGTGGTGTAAATGAAGCAGGAAGCATTAACATTGCAGTTGTAGCAGATGCCCATTTTAGGAAGTCACGTCTCTCTAAACCTTGATCTTCAATGCTTTCCGTGAAATCAACTCTATTGTTAAGAGGTTTAAGTTTCTTTAACTCCTCGATCCTCTTTTGACAAGATATATATAATTCGTCATAATAGGCATCACCCTTATTGGTATCTACCTGTGCACTTTCTGCCGTAAAAAGTTTTTTTACGGACTCTTCTTTGTCTATACTCATTCTACTCTCCTTTTTATTTTAGAATTCTATTTGAATGCTCGTTCATTATCATAGGAAAAATAAACTTAAATAAAATTGAATTAAGATTCATTTCGTCCAATTTAGTTCAATATATTAAATTCTAAACATAAGTAAAATATATATACTTATGTTTAATATAACTATAGTTAATCTCTCTTGTCTGTCCATTCATTAATATCATAGGTTTTCCCATTTCGAGGAAGTATCCACATCTGATACATAGATGTAAACCACATGATTGCGAAGGCAAACATATATCCAAAACCACCTATAATAGTAAACCATGCAAAACCTGGAAACACTGAAGTGATCCACCATGATGAGATATCAATAATTAAAAAGCCAAAAGGTATCGCTATGATCACTGCTTTTATTTTTTCATTAAATCCTACTGCCAAAGAAAATATGTACCCTACAAATATAAAGATAAAAGCAATACCAAATAAATGTATATGTGAAACACGTGTTAGAGAATCCACTGATGCACCCATATCGGTCTTTGCCACTTCCGCCGTAGCTTCATACTCTGTAAAAGAAGGTAAGCCGGGGATATTTGCGTGACACTGCACACAGTTTTCTGCAAATATAGGTTGGATCTCTTTTTTCCAATGTTCCAACGGTGCACCTTCTCTTGCCCATTTCACAAGTCGTGCCCGTGATTCATCGTTGGCTTTATCTTTCATGGAACCATTTAACTTTACTTCCAATTTTGAAGAGTTTCTGTTGCCATGATAACTATAGACAACATCATCCACAGAGACACCTATCTTACCGTCTGCCATACCATGTGTTAAGAGTATCTGTGCCAAAGACATCAATATGCCTATCCCCATTACCAATAAATACCCTGTGAACAGTGTCCTTACAGCTATACCCAATGAGGGTAAATTCATTTGGCTCATTACTTTTTGTTCCATTATGATCCTTTTAATACTTTGTATATTCACAAAAAATGAACATATTTTGGAATAATAGACTAATGGAACTTAAGTTAGAATGAATTAGTATTCATTATTCATTTAAGGTATAGTTATCCTACTATATATATAATTGAGCTATAGTAAATTTTGTTTATATTTTATATATAGTGAACACTAATTCATTCTACTTTAAGATTAATTTCCTTATAATCCTGAATAGGTATTCGTTTTACTTAACAATACTTACATACATAAATTCATATATGGTTATCATATTTATTCATGCTCCTCCTTGATTACGGTGCATTTTGATAACCATATAGACCATGACTATTGTTCAGCTAGAGAAGATTGTTAAACTTTTAATTAAGATACTTGAAATCATTTCATTTTAAGAGATACCCCTCCAAAGTAAATCTTAAGTCTCATCTTACGCCCCCTTCTCTAGTTGTATAATAGTCATAATGTTGCTTAGTACACAGTCAGATAACCTTGTCCTAAATTGGGTTGATATATAAATCGTGAGATAGAACGAAAAAATGTGATTTAACTTTTATATATGTACTCCCATACCTTTATAGTAATTATCTGACTGTGTAGTGAGCAAACCTCATAAAAAAGGATCAATTATGTTAACCAAAGAAATCTTTCCCGATGAAGAAAAAAGTTATTCTACAAGTACCAATGAAAAAGGTATTATTAACTCAGTGAGTGATGAATTTGTTGCACTTTCAGGCTACAGTAAACAAGAACTACTTGGTAAAGACCATAATATAGTAAGGCATCCCGACATGCCAAAGATCATATTTAAAAAGATGTGGACAGCACTTGAAAATGGTGAAGAGTTTGTTGGGTTCATTTTTAACCATGCGAAAGATGGTGGCTACTATTGGTTGGCAAATAAAA
>DQVY01000081.1 GCA_015661535.1 Sulfurovum sp.
ATAAAGTGAATCACGATGTCAAGCATGAGACAAACGGTCTTAAAGAAAATGCTAAGAAAAAAACAGATCTAAATGTTGATAAAAAGATCAAAAAAGAGAAAAGAAAGATGGAAGTAAAAGCTGTAAAAGCTGTACTGTAAACAACACATATAAAAAAGGAGACAAAATGTTAAAAAGAACTTTTGGAAAGATACTGAGGCTAGGCGTATTTTCTGCATTGGGTAGTGCATCTCTGATGGCAGCTACAGCAGATAAATTGGAACAAACTCTCTACTTTGGCGGTGACATCATCACCATGGAGGGCGACAAAGCCAACTATGTAGAAGCAGTTATAGAACGTGACGGGAAGATTATTTACGCATGAAAAAAGCTAATGCGGTCAATAACTTTGCAGGTAAAACAATTGAAGTTGATTTAAAAGGTAAAACAATGATGCCAGGCTTCATTGAACCTCATTTACATCCTTCTATTGCAGCTATTATGCTCCCTAACGACACTATCGCACCACATGACTGGACCAAACCAGGTGGTGTGTCAAAAGCTGCAAAAACGCCAAAAGAGTATATGGAACGTTTGAAGCAGTCCATAGACAATCATCCTAACCAAGAAGGAAAAATACAATTTATCTGGGGATATCATCAGCTATGGCATGGTGAACTTAACAGAGACATACTCAACAAACTGGCACCCAACAAGCCAGTGGGTGTGATTCACCGTTCTTTTCATGAGATTTTTCTGAACGATGCAGCCATTAAACTTTTTAAAATTACAGAAGATGACTTTAAAGGCAACCCTCAAGTTGAATGGAAAAAAGGTCATTTCTATGAAGCAGGCTGGTTTGCTTTGGTTCCAAAGATAGGTGCACAACTGCTAGATCCTGTGACGTATAAAAAAGGTCTTGCTTTGATGACACAACTTATGCTCAAAAATGGTGTAACTACCATTTGTGAACCAGGGTTTCCAAGTTCTGATTTTAAGATGGAATACGGACTTCTTAAAAGCGAAATGGATAAAAATCCACCTTATGATACCTATTTGATTGCTAATGGAACACAGCTTTATGGTATGGCAGGAAAGAGCAATGAAAAAGCAGAAAAGATGATGCAGACATTACCTGCCACATACAACACTTCTAACATCTTTTTCTTGCCAAAACAGGTGAAACTTTTCTCAGATGGTGCCATTTATTCACTTGCTATGCAGATGAAAGACGGCTATTTGAGTGATGCGTTTACAGGTCAGTGGATCACACCGTTGGATCTCTTTAAACAACAGTTGAGTTTTTACTGGAATAAAGATTACAAGATACATGTACATTCAAATGGTGACCTTGGTATTCAACAAGTCTTAGACTATAACGCAGAGGATCAAAAAAATATCCTAGAAAAGACCATAGGTTTACACTTCATCATATGGGGTATTTTGATGCCAGTATTGCTGATCAAGTAAAAACACTGGGTATGGAAACTTCAGTAAACCCTTACTACCTTTGGGCTTTGTCAGACAAATACTCAGAAATCGGGTTAGGTAAAGAACGTGCTGAAAATCTCGTGCGTATTAAAGAGTTGACCAAAAGAGATATACCTGTCTCTTTCCACTCCGACTTTGCTATGGCACCTGCAGAACCTTTAACTTTGGCATGGACAGCGGTTAATCGTGTCACTGCAGAAGGTAGCAAGTTTTCACAAGACCAAAGACTTGATGTTTTTACTGCCATGAAAGCTGTTACACTTAATGCAGCAAGAACGCTAAATCAAGAAGAAAAGTTAGGTTCTATCAAAAAAGGAAAAGTGGCAAACTTTACTATATTGGATGAGAACCCGTTTAAAGTGGATCCGATAAAGATTAAAGATATTAAAGTAAATGCTGTTGTACATAAAGGGACTATGGTACTGAATAAGCCAAAACTTATAGGAGCAGATAAAGACGCCCACGGCTGCATTGGCTCTGCAGGTTACAAATGGTGTGCAAAAACCAAGCAGTGTGAACGACCTTGGGAATTGGCTAAAAAAGAGAAGTTTGAAAAGAGTATAAAAGCCTTTAACAGCTTTTGTCAAAATAAATAGATTGAAATCAAAAGGAGAAAAAATGAATTTCAAAAAAAATACAATCGGATTAATCGCGTTAGCAGTTACAGCAGTAGGGATCACTTCAGCATCTGCGTGTACGGCTATTGCACTTACAGCAAAAGATGAAGGTGTTGTTGCAGGTCGAACCATGGAGTTTGGTTTAGATGTTAAACCCTCTGCGGTAGTAGTACCTGCAGGGACAGAACTGACAAGTTCATTGCCTGCTGAAGCAA
>DQVY01000285.1 GCA_015661535.1 Sulfurovum sp.
ATTCACAGACTTATGATAAAGTCCGTGAATCTGCTAGTACCGTTTCTCTTTACAAACCGGAATACAGTGTGAGCCTTGGACATACGTATAAAGAAATATTGCCTGACGTACCTGCAGCAGTTTCGGCAAATGATGTTTATTTCTCTTTTAGCTATACCTACAGTCAAGAGATCAAAGTGAACGGCGGATTAACCTACAACATAGACCAGGCAGAAAGCAAACAGTGGCGCTTTGGCGGAAGTTATCATCGTGACTGCTGGTCTGTGGCAGCTTCACTGAGACAAGATATTACGCCCAGACCTACAGGATTTACCACAGACAATACGTTTTTTGTACAATTTAATTTTATCCCTTTTGGAAGTGTAGGGACAGGAGATGTAAGTCAATTAGGCACACTTGGTGCAGTGAGTGTACCCCAATGATGATCGATCCCTTGGATGAAATAGAAAAAGCGTTGGAATGTTTGCAATTACCCAAACTCATTTCCCGGGCAGATGTGAAAAAACAGTATCGTTTTTTAGCCAAAAAGAATCATCCTGATGCCGGTGGGGATGCCCAAAAGATGGAAGCGTTAAACCATGCCTATAGTCTATTGATGAAGTATATAGAAGAGTTTCGTTATACTTTTGATGAAGAAGAGATCTCTAAACAATTTCCAGGAGTAGACCATGCCCACAGATTCAAACCCTAATCTCTATTTTGAAGATAGAGAAGATGCTTCAAAACAACTCATTGATATGCTCCCCATAGAATTGTTTGCAGCAAATGAAACAGTTGTCATAGGGGTAAGTGAAGGGGGCGTATACCTTGCCGATAAAATGGCAGATGCGATGAATGCCCAGATGGATATTTTATTGACAGAGCCTATTTTGGCACCCAATAATCCTGAAATCTCTATTGCAATGATCTCTGAGACCGAAGAGGTAGTGATGCATAAAGCACTGGTCGATGCCTTTGAAATAAGCGAAGACTATGTCTATGCCGAGGCAAATAGGAAATATGAAGATGAAGTCTTGGCCTATGTCTATAAATACCGTAAAGGTAAAGATCTGGTCTCACTTGAAGGGAAGTATGTTATTTTAACAGATGAATGTATAGAAACAGGGCTTACCATGATGGTGGCACTGAAGTCGGTTATTGCAAGAGGGGCTAAAAATATCTATATTGCCACACCCATTTTAGACCAAACGGTGTATCAGAATTTACTCTCTGTCTGTGACGGTGTCTTCTGCCCTCATAAGATACAAGACTATATTTCGATAGAATATTATTATAAAAATTTTGAGTTCATGCGTTTTGATGAAATATCTGAGATAGTACAGAGACAAGAAGTTAAAAATAAAGAGATAAAAAAGGAAAGTTAAGCGAATGAAAGAACAAATAGTAGAGATAAATGTAAACAGTTTGGATGAAAAATATGAATTTAATAAAGTAGCTAAGCAGGCAAGCGGTGCAGTTATGTATAGACAAGGCAAAGCGGTACTTATTGCTGCTGTTGCCATCGATGAAAAAGCAGTGGAAGAAGATTTTCTTCCTTTAACTGTACAGTATATGGAGAAATCATATGCCGCAGCGAAGATCCCTGGCGGGTTCATTAAAAGAGAGACCAAACCGGGTGATTTTGAGACCTTGACCTCTCGTATCGTGGACCGTTCTTTGCGTCCATTGTTCCCTCAAGGATTTCACTATCCTGTAACGATCAGTATTATGGTGGTGAGTGCAGATTCTGATGTCGATATGCAAATTGCTGCTTTACATGCAGCAAATGCAGCACTGTTTGTATCAGACATCCCTGTCAATACCAGTATCGCAGCAGTGAGGGTAGGCACCGTAGGAGATGATATTGTCATCAATCCCACTTTGACACAGCAAGAACAGAGCGAATTAGACCTTTTGGTAGTGGGTTCAGGATCCGATATTGTGATGATCGAGATGCGTACACTTGCAACCAAAACAGATGAGGGGCAAAGTGCCAATGAATTTGATGAGTCTGCATTGGTAGATGTTATTGCTATGGCAGCAGATGCCATAGATACAGCGAGCAAAGCATACACAGAAGCATTCACTTCTTTAATAAGAGAACCTTTAGACCTTGCATTAGCTGAAGATAAAGTAGATGCATCACTCTATGCCATGATCGAATCAGACTATGCGGCATCGGTAGAAAAAGCCATCGCACATATGGCAAAAAGTGAACGTTCTTCTGAATTGAAGAAAATACGTACGCAAATTTTGGCTGCTTTGGAAGCAGAAGGGAAAGAGGCAGATAAAGCCTTGGTTTCAAAAGTACTTGAGCGTTACAAAAAAACAGTGGTACGTGCGATGATACTTGAGAAAAACATGCGTGCTGACGGCAGAGCTTTAGATGAAGTAAGACCTATTAGTATCGAAACAAACCTTTTACCTTCTGTCCATGGTTCCTGTCTTTTTACCAGAGGACAGACACAAGCATTGGTCACGGTGACACTGGGTGATAAAAAAGATGCACAGATGTATGAATTGATCACGGAAAAGAACGCACAGTCTGAAAAATTTATGGTGCATTACAATTTCCCGGGCTATTCTGTGGGTGAAGCCAAATATATAGGGGCACCGGGACGTAGAGAATTGGGGCATGGAAATCTTGGTAAAAGAGCCATGGAAGCCACAATTCCTTTAGATTATGACGGTAGTATCCGTCTGGTCTCGGAAATTTTAGAGTCTAACGGTTCTTCTTCTATGGCAACTATCTGTGGTGGTGCTTTGGCACTACGTGGAGCAGAAGTGAAAACAAGTAAACTGGTTGCAGGTATTGCCATGGGGCTTATCAGTGAAGGTGATAAGTATGCAGTATTAACAGATATTATGGGACTTGAAGACCATGATGGTGATATGGACTTTAAAGTAGCCGGTACAGTAGATGGTATCACGGCTTTACAAATGGATATAAAGCTAGGCGGTGTGGATCTTTCTGTGTTAAAAGAGGCTTTGCAAAAAGCGAAACAAGGGAAAAACCACATCCTTGCATTAATGGAAGAAGCAGAGAAAAATATGACAAGCAGTGTGGCACTTCCAAGTACAGAACATTTTACAGTGCATCCTAGTAAAATAGTAGATATCATAGGTAAAGCCGGGGCAACCATACGTGAGATCATTGAAAGATTTGAAGTTTCTGTTGATCTTGACCGTGATGTTGGGGGTGTAAAACTTTCGGGTGGAGACAAATCAAAAGTAGCTGAGGCAAAAGCACACATAGAAGAGATAGCCTCTTCTCCTGTAAAGAAACAGATGGAGTACAAAGTAGGTGAAAGTTACGAAGGCAAGGTAAAAAAGATCGTAGACTTTGGACTGTTTGTTGAAATGCCAGATGGTTTTGATGCCTTGCTACATATTTCAAAAGTCGCAAAAGAACGTGTGAACAACCTTTCTGAACGTTACAGTGAAGGAGATACAATCACTGTTATTGTCATGGAACAAAAAGGTAAAAAAGTAGAACTTGCTACACCAGAGTTTTTAGCCTAAGTTAAATCAATTTAAGCTATAATCTCGCGTTTGAATAAAGTGATCAGTAGGGAAATATAGGCATTTATGTTTATATTGGCGATAATTACTTATCGTTTACGCTATCCGAACAGACTTTAAAACACAATATAGTCCATGGGAGACTTTAAACCCTATTAATTTAAAGGATATAAAATGAAAAAGTTTTTCTTACTTTTCTTAGCACTTGGTGCTGTTGCATTTGCTGGTGAAGCAGATGGTGAATCTATGATCAAAGCATACTCAGTAGTTGCTGCTGGTGTTGGTCTTGGTCTTGCTGCTCTTGGTGGAGCTGTTGGTATGGGGCATACTGCTGCTGCAACTATCGCTGGTACTGCTAGAAACCCAGGTCTTGGTGGTAAACTAATGACTACTATGTTTATTGCGCTTGCAATGATCGAAGCACAAGTTATCTATACATTGGTAATTGCGCTTATCGCTCTTTACGCTAACCCGTTCATCGGATAAGTTTAAAGACACATAGCATGTGAAGCTCAGGCTTTACATGTTATTCCCTCGATTATAAAGTTTCTATAGTACTTTAAACTATATCTTATCAATATGCGCACGTGGTGGAACGGTAGACACGCGGGCTTGAGGGGCTCGTGCTTCGCGGCGTGGAGGTTCAAATCCTCTCGTGCGCACCATCTTTATTATTTCCTAAAACATACCTCATTTTAGACATTTCAAAGCCACTTTTAATACAGCCAAAACATTAATTTACATTTTATCTTTACTGGGTATGATGCGACTAGAGTATGAATCATTTATAGAATAATGTTCATCATTTTAATTATTAGGAAAGAGAACATGGCAAATACAATATATCAAATGAAAGAGGGAACAATAAGGAGTAAAATTGTTCTTTTTGATCTTGATGGTACAATTATAGATTCAACAGAGGCAATTTTAGAGAGTTTCGCAAAGGCTTATGCCTCTTTTGGGCAAGATGTACCAGAAGATGAAAAGATAAAATTACTGATTGGTTTACCCCTTGATGTGATGTTTAAGAGTCTCGGTGTAGAAGAATCTAAGGCGATGGAGTATGTCAAAGCCTATAAAGAACATTATAAAACGATACATACTGAAAAAACAGTCTTGCTTCCTCAGGCAAAAGAAGCTATGGAATTTGCACATGGGTATGCAAAGATCGGTATTGTGACAACAAAGACAAGTGAATTCTCACGTATTTTACTTGAGCACTTCGATCTTATGAAGTATGTTGATGTACTTATAGGACGTGAAGATGTTGAACATCCAAAGCCAGACCCTGAGCCTATTAACAAAGCGCTAAATAAACTAGATCATCGTTTCGGACAAGTAACGTATATGGTAGGTGATACAGATGCAGATCTGATCGCAGCTGAAGAAGCAGGTATTGCCTGTATAGGTGTATTATGTGGGTATATGGATAAAGAAATGCTTGCACCTTGGGCAGATTTTATCACAGAAGATGCATTTTCGGCTGTAAAACTTATAGAAAAAATGTAAGAAAATTTACTTTTTTAATAGTTAAAGATCATAAATTTACTTGATATACATCAATAGTGCACGATATATCGGGATATTTAGGGTTTTTTATCTTTTTTTAAGAGTTAATTGTGTTATAATGATTTCATCTTAAAATTAAAAGGAAGTAAGAATGACAAAAGCAGATTTCGTAGAACTAGTACAAAAGAATGGTGAGTTTGAAAGTAAAGCAGCAGCA
The DNA here is from genome assembly GCA_015661535.1 of Sulfurovum sp. Classification (GTDB taxonomy): domain Bacteria; phylum Campylobacterota; class Campylobacteria; order Campylobacterales; family Sulfurovaceae; genus Sulfurovum. The sequence continues at coordinate 5,228 of DQVY01000285.1, forward strand.
GAGAGAGCAGTAAAAGCATTCATCGCATCAGTAACAGAAGCATTGGTAAAAAAAGAGACTGTATCTTTGGTGGGATTTGGTACTTTTTCAACAGTAGACGTTGCAGAAAAATCTGGTAAAGTTCCAGGAACTGACAAAACATATACAAAAGCAGCACACACTGCACCAAAATTCAAAATTGGTAAAACACTTAAAGATGCTGTAGCAGGTAACTAAGTTCATCCTTTTTAGCTGTTGTCTTTACATAACAGCTAAAAACCCTTTCACTCTCTTCTCTAAAACTTTTCAAACACATTATTACCATCACTAAGATATACTATCGTCATTATTACTAAGGATATGTATGCAATTAGAAAATGTAATTTGTTTAGGTGTGGCAGGAAATTTTGCACATCATTTAGAACAGGCAGGAGAACTTGAAGACTTTAAAAATGTAGTGACCGAAGAAGCAGATGCACCTAAAGGGATATTTCCTTTTTATCTACCGGGGTCTGACACTTTTTTAGGTTTGTATTCTATAGGCACAGATACACTGATGTTACCCTCTTATGAAGCCAATGCACAAGTAGAACCTGAAATAGCAGTTCTTTTTGAGATTGTTTATGATGATGTGATGCAAGTCAAAGACCTTGTAGCCAAAAAATGTACCACCTTTAATGACTGTACTATTCGAAAAGAGGGTGCCAAAAAGATATCAGAGAAAAAATCATGGGGTCCAAACTCTAAAGGTATAGGTGATAAATGGATAGCCATAGATCGTTTTGATGAGGGCGGGGTGATGGACAGCTATCATCTCTGTTCTTTTGTGAAGCGTGACGGTGTAATACATCCTTACGGGGTAGATGCACCATTGCTTGGTTACTCATATTTTTATACAAAGTTGAAAAACTGGTTGATAGATAAAATGAACACACAAGAAGATTTTGGTCCACTGGAAAATATAGCAGCACATTTAAAAACATGCCATTATCCTACACAAGCCCTTATCTCCATAGGTGCTACTGCCTATGCAGAATTTGGTGAAAATAATTATTTGGAAAGTGGGGATGAAGTGTATGTGATCGCATACGATAAGCACAATGATGAGGCAGACTTCACCCCATCATCGACGAA
>DQVY01000186.1 GCA_015661535.1 Sulfurovum sp.
CAACAAGAGATAAAATATTGTTGGGGAAATGATAGTATTGTGAGACTATATAACCGTAGAGTAACAACATTTTCTCCTAAAAAAGTACATGAACATATTATGGTTGATACACTGAAAGTTGGAAATATAGCAGGAAATGTGAAACATTTCCCCTATGCTGATTTAACAGACTTCATTATGAAGCTGGACAGGTATTCTACGATATATGCGGAAGACAATGTAGGTAAAAAATCTTCTTCTCCTTTAAAAGCAATTGCCAATGCACATTTCTCATTTTTCAAAACATATTTTCTGAAAAGAGGATTTTTAGATGGCTATGCAGGTCTAGTCATTGCTTTTTCACATATGGCAACCAATTTTTATAAATATATGAAACTGTATGAAGCCAATCAAGAGAATGTATATAAAGGCAAAACATGCAATTAATACAAAGCAAAAAATATAATTTTACTTTATATCTCAATTATACAGCTGTTGTATATGCATTTATTATTCCTTTGTCACGGGCAGGGATAGGTATATTGACTGCTATGATGATACTCTTATGGCTTCTTGAAGGTGGCTTTAAAGATAAATTAAATCTCTATAGAAAGAATAAGGTCATTATTTTTCTTATTCTTTTTCTATTGCTTGGCTTTGTCTCTCTACTTTGGACGGAAGATCAACAGGTATCTCTTTATCTTCAGCGACGGTATTGGTATCTGTTCCCACTGTTTATTTTTATGACCTCACTGCAAAAAGAGTTTATACCTAAACTACTGTCAGCATTTATTTTAGGGATGTTTGTCAGTGAGGTCATTGCTTATGGGGTTTTCTTTGAGTTGTGGAGCTTTATGAATGCAACGGTAGCCAACCCTTCTCCATTTATGCATCATATTATATATAGTATATTTTTAGCCTTTACTGCACTTCTTTTACTCAATTATATTTTTAATTTTCATACACTCAAATATAAAATAATGTATGCATTCTTTTTTGTAACAGTCACAGGTAATTTGTTTTTAACCAATGGACGTACAGGACAATTGGCGTTTCTTGTTGGCTTGTTTACTCTGGCACTCTTGAGTTTTAAACATAAATTGAAAGCATTTTTAATGACCATACTTTTGGGGGGAGTTGTTTTTGTTGTTGCGTTTAATATTAGTACAACATTCAAACAACGTGTACTGTTAGGGAAAAGTGACTTGACACAAGTGATTGAAAAGAAAAATTATTGTTCCTCCTGGGGAGGAAGAGTAGGCGCGTGGATTGTCTCACAAGATATTATTAAAGAAGACCCTCTACTTGGGGTAGGTATTCAAGACAATATGAAATTGTTTCATGAAATCATAGATGAAAAACATCCAAGTATGAAATGTATGCACCACTCGTTTATGCATACACATAATCAATATTTACAAATTTGGACGTCACTTGGATTTTTGGGCTTGTTCCTGTTTTTAGCAATGTTTTATGCGCTGGTACGACTCCCCATAAAAAATAAAGAGCTTCATCATATAAAATATATTTACATCTCTATTTTACTGTTTTCATTTATGCCTGAAGTGATTTGGGGACGACAGTTCTCTTTGGCATTAACCGCTTTGGTATTTGGGATTCTTCTTGCGCAAAACAGAGTAGAAAATGAAAGTAGCTCCAGGGAGTCAAAGACCTTAGCATGAATATACTCATCACAAGACATGACAAAATAGGTGATTTTATTACGGCATTGCCTATGTGTAAAGTACTCAAAGAACAGACAGAACATACAGTGGTGATGCTTGTGTCCAAAGTGAATGTACCTTTGGCAAGTGCACTTGATTTTATAGATGAAGTTATTGAATACAGGGAAGACACCAAAGCACTTTTAAAAGAGATCAAGTCCTACCATTTTGATGTGAGTATCTCGGCCTATATAGATATGCCTTTGGGAAAACTATTGTTTCGTGCAGGTATCCCTCTTCGTATTGCCCCTGCAACAAAAATAGCACAAATATTTTTTAACAAACGTGTCAAACAACGCAGGTCTCTGGTAGAAAAACGTGAGTTTGAATATAATCTTGATCTGTTAAAAGTCTTTGATGCCAATCTTAACTTAGTATTTAAACGACCTTTATTAGAACCCGTAGGTTCGATAAAATCGAACAACTTCATCATTTTTCACCCCGGTTTTGGAGGGAGTTCTGAGGGAAATCTAACCTTAGATGATTATTTAAAATTAGCTAAAAAAGCTTCTGAGTCTATAGACATTGTATTTACTTTTGGTCCTGATGATGAGGTTTCTAAAGCATATATAGAGAAACATTTAGACTTTAGTGCTGATATTCGAGATGACTTTAAAGACTTGATGGCTTTTACAGTATTTATTGCCAGTTCTACACTTTTTGTGAGTACTTCTACTGGGCCTATGCATCTTGCAGGTTTGACAAACACGCCCACACTCTCTTTTTTTGGTGCAACGCTTTTTGCCTCTGCAAAACGCTGGGGTACTATTTCAGATGCATCATTGCAACATCACTTTACCGTACCAGAAAATTATGATGAAGTTTTGTATACCAGGATTGAACAGCACTTAATGGACATTATTCATGCCTGAATATTTTTCTTGGGATCACTACTCTGACCAGCCTTATGTGCTGAAACGTGAAGAAAAAAAAGCATTGCGTCATGGACATGGAATGGATTATGTGAAGTTGTTTCTAACAACACTTTTTTATTTTCCTTATCTGTTTGTAAAGTTTCTGTTTCAGAAAGAGCGTGTACCTAAGATGAACATCTCAAATACCTTTTATGGACTTTGTGTCAACCTGGACAAAGGTGAAGAACAATATGCTTTGGTCAGGGAACTTGGGGTCACTTCATTGCAGATACGTTTTCTTTTACATGACATGGCAAATATAGATGCCTATGTTTCTTTTGCCAAAAAATTTGGTGACGATAAAGAAATTTTGATCACCGTCATTCAAGACCGAGCACACATTGAAGACAGCGTACTTTTAAAAAAAGATATGGAAGAGGTGTTTGAAAAATTCAAAGATGTTGCGCAAGAGTTCCAAATTGGCAATGCAATAAACCGCATTAAGTGGGGCTTTGTCTCTGTAGAAGAGTATTTGGCATTTTATCAAAGTGTTCAGGAAGTACGTGATGAGGCTTTTCCTCAACTTAAACTACTAGGTCCAGGAGTGATAGACTTTGAGTATCATTTTACTATTCGTGCACTTTTTAATGGTTTCAAGATACATTATGACAAAGTGAGTGCCTTGCTCTACGTAGATAGAAGAGGAAGCCCTGACAATAGACAATTGGGCATCTTTGATCTAAAAAATAAGATAAAATTTCTAGATACCATTGTAAAGAGTGCTCAAAAAGCAAATGATTCCATCTACATTACTGAGGTAAATTGGCCTCTCTCCAATACCGCTCCATATGCACCTACTTCAGAGAAAGAGTGTGTGAGTGAAACAGACTATAGCAAATATATGTTGTCGTATTTTTCTACTGCTAAAAAAAGTGCAGTCATAGAAAAAGTTTTTTGGCATCAGCTGATTGCACCGGGGTATGGTTTGGTAGACAATAGAGAGAACAGACTGCGAAAAACAGAGGCATTTTATGCCTTTAAAACCATGCTTGAAGAGAAGATGTGATGAAAAAAATATTTATAGAAGTACCCACATGGCTTGGTGACTGTGCCATGGCAACGCCTGCTATAGAAAACATTGTGAAAGCCTATCCCGATATAGAAATAACGTTGATGGGATCTTTTGTTTCAAGTTCACTTTTTGAAGCACATTCAAACGTCAAAAAAATTATTGTAGATGAGAGTCGCAATGCAAGGTCACGTCTCTTTTGGCTCTATAAAATGGCAAAGCAATTGGAAACCTTTGATATGGCTCTCTCTTTTAGGCGAACAAGCACTTCTAAACTGTTACTGTTTTTTATAAAAGCCAGACAAAAGGCCAATTATACGCGTCTAAGTACTGAGGTACATCATCAAGTCACACGTTACAATAATTTTGTGAACAAAACCCTAAAATTGACAAGTACTGCAGGGGCGCTACAGTTGTATTTTGATGCGGTAGCGTATGATAAACCAACCCTAGGTATTAACCCCGGAGCATCATACGGTTCTGCCAAACG
>DQVY01000133.1 GCA_015661535.1 Sulfurovum sp.
CATGTCACAGGTGACTACATACACCGCATAGGCCGTACGGGTAGAGCAGGGTCTAAAGGTTTGGCCATTACACTCATTTCACCTACTGAGATGGTAGCTTTAAAAGATGTAGAAAAACTTATGGGTAAAGCCATTAAACAAGAGATCTTAGAGGGGTATGCGCCGAAAGTCATTGTCACACAAAAAGGTGCACGTAAAAACCCAAAAGAACATAAAAGTGCTGATGGTGCTTTTGGTAAGAAAAAGAAGAAATCTACTACTTTTTCAAGTACAAAAAAGCGTAAGACCACAAAGCGTGATGGTTTTAAAGTGTACGATGCTGCAAAACCAAAAGAGGATAAGAAAAACAAAAAGCGTGGGAGAGGAAGAAAGTAGTTATTTCTCTCTCTTATCTTTCAAAGAAAACTTCCCTATCTCTTCCAAGAAGGTTGTGGCGTACGAGCCTTTTGGTAAGTAAAATTCAACCGTTAATTTTTTACGCTTCTCATCATAGTCTGTGGCTACATCTTGTGGCCAAATCCAGGCGAAACGTCGGTCTCCTTTTAAAGCATTGAGTTCTGTATCATCGTAGGGTTCTTCCAGGTAGTAGGCATCAGATTTTGCACGTTCCACCTTGGCACCACAGAGTAGTCCTGTGGGTGCTATTTTCTTTTGTGAAAAGAGTTGTGCTGACTGTGCCATGTCTTTGACAAAGTTTATTTTTCCATAAGGGTAAGGGGTAATAAGATCCCCTATGAAAAGTTTAAAAAACTGTGGTTGTTTGGCCAATACTTTGACCAACTCAAGAGGGTAATCCAGTTTTTTAGCAGCAAAATTGACATCGTCTTTGCGTATGATGCTGGAGAGTTTCACCCTTTCATTGAGCCACTTGTTAAAGAGATAACTCTGGTAAGCAGAGACCAGCAGTTTTTCTTTGCTACCTTTGAGTTTTTTTCCTGAATGGGCGATCTCTTTTCCTTGCAGGTAAGAACGGCTGTCTTCACCAAAACGTTGGTAGCCGTAGTAGTTGGGAATACCTTCTTTCTGCATTTTAAGTGCTGTGGTATTAAAGAACCTGGCATCTTTTGCTTCTATGTCATGTAAGACAATGGAAAATCTGTTTCCTTTAAGATGTCCTATTTTAATGGCAGCTTTGTTGTATGTACGTTCCAGTATGTCTATTTTCTCGGTGGTAAGGTTTTTGTTGAGCTCTTTTTCATACTTTTTAGGAAGTGAGATGTATTGTATGGTGGTTGCATTTTTGTCTTTGAGCCCTGCATAACCAATGTCACGTTCTTCCAAACCTGTGGCTTTTGCAAGTACAGTAATGAGTTTCCATGTACTCATGTCTGTTTTTTTGACCTTGAGTATGAGAAAGTTTCCCGTGCCTGTAAAGCTGTAAAGAGGAATCTCTTCAACAAAAAAACGTTCAATGGTTTGCTCAAAATTAAAGCTTATCGGGGTATGGGTGTAGGCATAATATTTAATGTGATTCATGATGAAATTATAGCGAAATTATTGGAAGTAGAATGAGAAAATAAATTTTGTATTAAATTTAATCATATCTCTCTTCGCTATACTTTTATTTATAAGAAAGAAAGGTACCTATGTACAACCCTATATCCTCTGAATTTTTTGATCAATTAACTGTAGCCATGGAAAGAAAAATCCCCTCAACCATAGAATATTATCAAAATGAGGAACAAGAAAAAAATAAAGAAATACAAGAGATAAAAGCTTTAGTAAAAACAATGGAACTCATCGATGGTTTTGAATTTTTAGTTTTAGATACACAAGAGAAAATAAGATTGTCTTTGGTCGTAAGATTTAATGGGAAGAGACATAGAGCGGACTAATTAGTTCTTAGATTTATTCTAATAAAAAATCTCAATCAAATGTAGCCCCCTAGCCTTGGCTTTAGAAGCTATTTTTAGTTCTTGGTGATGCAGCAGTGCTTCACTAATGTCACTCAGTGTAAGCTGCTTTCTGCCTAGTGCAAACAAAGCACCAGCAACAAAGCGTACCATATGCCTTAAGAAACCTTTTCCTATTATCTTAATATAGTAAATTTCATTACCAAAGGTTGAAGAAGGTACTTGTAAAATTTCACAGCTCACAATCGTACGGTAGGTTGAACTCATCTTACTGTCTCGTTTTGCAAAGCTATAAAAATCATGTTCACCTGTGAAAAGCTTACACGCTTCTTTCATAAGTGCTATATCGAGTGAGCCGGTAAAAGCTTTGCTCAGAGAGGGGATATGTGCAACGGTATCGTTTAGCATAGGGTTATAAATTGTGTCTGTACAAAAATAATAATGATACTCTTTGCTCTTGCTTTGTGTATTTGGATTAAATGATACAGGGCAGGATTCACATTGTAAGATACGTATATCATCAGGTAAGAGTGAATTCATACCAAGCAAAAGTTTTGCGGAGTCAATTTCTAGTGCAATAGTGATCTTTATCACTTGACCTTGTGCATGAACACCTGCATCGGTTCTACTTGCAGCAGAAATAGAACAAGTCTGATAGTTACATATCTGTTTGAGTACTTGCTGGACAGTTGCTTGTACCGTAGGGGTTTTTTTGTCTGAACCTAAGTCTTGCCAGCCAAAGTAGCTTGTGCCTTTGTATGAGATGATGAGACGATGATAATATAATATGGGATTAACCACATTTTCCAGGGGCACATTTCATACCGTTAAATTTTCCTGTGAGAATGCCATTATCATCTTCTATGCCTTCACTGTGCATTTTGTTCATCATGGCCTTCATCTCTTCGGGGTTGGCAATGAATTTATAGCCTTTGGTAAGGGTGAAGACACCATAGACGATGACGAGTAGGGCTGCAAGTTTCATCATAGTGCCTCGCAGGTTTCCTCTTTGTAAAAATTTGGTAATAGTGGCTAGGAAAAAGAGTGCAGGAATGGTAGCCAGTCCAAAGGTTGCCATAACCAGTGCACCACCCCAGGGGGTTGCTGTACTCGCAGCAAAAATAGCAAAAGAGTAGACCAACCCACAAGGGATAATACCATTAAGCATCCCTAGAAGAAAAAAACTACCGTAAGACTTGGAAGTAATGAGCTTTTTAAAACTTTTTTGGTACCAGCTATATTTAGAAACTGACCATTCGGCAGAGTTTAAAAACTTGAGATTTCCTAATAGACTTAGTCCTGCAAGTATCATCAACATACCTGTTAAAAGAAAGAGTATACCTTTGGTCGTGGGAGTGAATGCAAGTACACTGCCTACATAGCCAAAGAGTGCACCCAGGATAGTATAGGTTACAACCCTTCCAAAGTTGTAGGCTAAATGTGAGGCAGTTTGCTGGATGTAGGCAGACTTAGGGTCAATTTTGCTGGAAGTATAGGCAACCACAATTCCCCCGCACATGCCAATACAATGACCTACTGAGCCTAAAAATGCGGTGGTTAGTATAATAATAAGATCAATGTTTCCCATGTGTAAGTATCCATTTGTTAATATGTAAAACTATAGTATACTTTTGTTAAATTAGTGTTAAGGATAGTCTAATGTTTAAAAGCTTGAAACGCAGTGTTACTAAAATGTTTAGGGAGCTTTTGGTGTATCATCACAGTTCTTTGGAATACAGGGCAAAGATTTTAACACTTATGGTCTCTGCAAATGGTGAGATATGTGAATGTGAAAAACAAAAACTAAAAGAGATAGCCCATAGTATTTATGGCGATAATCTTGAACGGGCTGAACTTCTCATAGATACGGTCAATGAATACCATAGCAAAATTCTTACAGATAATGGGCTGAATTTTGAACACCTCATACAATTGGTGGAACGTGAAACAAAAGAGGCACCTCGTTTTGTAGAGAAGATAGACATGACACAGCTTAGAGAGTTAAAAGAGTGTATAGACGATGATGAAGATGCCCTTTTCCAAGAGCGTATTTTAGAATTTTTAGGTACCTTAAAAACAGAATATGGTAGAAGATAATGGAATGGTACAGGTTTATTGTTTTTGGTAAAGTACAGGGTGTATTTTACCGTAAGTCTGTTTCTCAGGCATTGATGAAAAAACAGTTTAAAGGGTACATTCAAAATTTGTCAGATGGTAGCGTAGAAGTGGTGGCTGAAATTTTTGATGATAATCTTGATACCTTCATAGAGATACTTAAAGAGGGTTCACTGTTAAGTACGGTTGAAGAGGTTAACTATGAGGTTATCGATGAGGCTGTATTTAATACGGATGGTTTTGAGATACGATATTAATGTAGGGTCGATCATATCGACCATGACAGAGAGGAGAATTTAAAATGTCTAGTGGTTGGGGATGTCAGTTTATGGGAACAAAAGGTGATGATACAGAGTGGTGTTTAAAACTCCATCATCACTGTGAACCGGGATGCAAAGGATGTATTATCGCCGGACAGGTTGAATTTACACAACCCAATATCTCTGAAGAACAGGAGAGAAAGGTGAAAAAACGTTCCGACAATCCTTTGGAGCGTTAAATGGAGATGTAACAATAAATAGCTAAATGATATTGGATAAGTGCTAGATATGATACTATAGATTTCTCTGCAGGTACTTATATACAGTTAGACCAAACAGATACAGCTTATATAAGATGTGTAAAGAGCTTTTAGCTTTTTAGACAGTGTTTTTCTTACACCATCTCCTTCCCAAACTTCGCCTTCAGTTTAGCAAGTTTAGGAGGGATAACAGCATTACAATACCCCTGCATAGGGTTTTGTCTGTAGTAGTCTTGATGGTAGTCTTCTGCCGCGTAGTAGCACTTTAGGGGCTCAATGGTGGTGACTATAGGGTCAGCGTAATCTTTTTGTGCTGCTTCCATAGCTGCCTCTGCCGCCTCTTTTGTCTCTTCGTCGGTATAGAGAATGGTGGAGCGGTACTGTGTGCCTCTGTCTGCACCCTGCTGGTTGAGGGTGGTAGGGTTGTGTGTGACGAAGAAGATCTCTAGCAAGGTATCTAAAGTGATAATGCTATCATCATAGCTTATCTTGATGACTTCTGCATGCCCGGTTGCTCCTGTACAGATCTGTGTATAGGTGGGGTCCAGAGTTTCTCCGTTGGCATAGCCACTCTCTACATCACTAACCCCTTTAAGAAGTTCAAATACCGCTTCCGTACACCAAAAACATCCGCCGCCTACGATGAGTTCTTTTTTTGTCATGCTCTCTTCTCCTTATTACCGCACTAACTAATATCCTTCTCTCAAAGTTGAAGGATATTAGTTAGTGCGGTAATTAAATGCAACTTTAGATGCATTTTCTATTTTTTATCTGTGCTATAATAGCAAAACTATAAAAAATTAATCTAAAATAAGGAGTTTAACGATGAATGTAAATGTTGTTTGTCCACATTGTCTCAAAGTCAACCGTATACCTAAAAAAGAGTCTTATGCAAAAGCGAACTGTGGAGAGTGTAAAAAGTCACTGCTCGATGCAAAACCTTTGGCTGCAAATATGGTCAGTTTGGACAAGTTTGTAAACAATTCTGACTTGCCTGTGGTCGTAGATTTTTGGGCACCATGGTGTGGCCCTTGTTTACAGATGGCGCCGCACTTTGAGAAAGCAGCGCTTGCTATGCCACTTAAAGCACAATTTTTGAAGATCAATAATGATGATGAACAAAGCTTAGGGGCTAAGTATCAGATAGCAAGTATTCCTACCGTGCTTGTGTTTAAGAATGGAAAAGAGATCGACAGGTTTTCCGGGGCAAGAGACAGTACACAGATAGAGAGCTGGGTAAAGCAGTACATATAAATTAAATTTGAAGGCATTTTGTGGCAAAAATATTATTACTTGAGGATGATGCAAATCTTAATGAAACAGTAATGGAGTTCTTAACAGAGCAGGGACATGATGTTGTCTCTGTGTTTGACGGACATGAAGCCCAGGAAAAACTGTATGAAAGTAAATATGATCTGCTGCTGTTAGATGTCAATACACCTGGTATCAATGGCTTTGATCTTCTGAAAGAAGCAAGAGAAGAGGAGGTGCTTGCACCTGCTATCTTCATTACCTCTCTTGACTCTGTGGATGATCTGGAAAAAGGATTTGCTTCGGGATGTGATGACTATATACGTAAACCTTTTGTTTTAAAAGAATTGAAAATACGTGTAGAAACCTTACTTAAACGCGGTTTTTTCCATGAAGTTAAAGAGTTCATTCGTCTTGACAGTACGCTGGAGTATGATATAAAAAACAACAGCCTTATCAGAGACAAAGAAAGTGTCTCTTTGGGCAATAAAGAAGCGATATTACTAAAACTGTTTATAAAGAATGAAGGTGAGGTCTTGGCACATGATCGCATCTATAAACATTTGTGGGATTTTGATGAAGAACCTAGCGACACAGCACTTCGTACCTACATTAAGAATCTGCGAAAAATCATAGGTAAGGAAAAAATTGTTAGTATCAAAAAACAAGGGTACAAATTCGTTACTCAAGAGTGAGAAGAAATCTCTCTTTAGATTTTTAGCACTTTATATGTCGATGGTGATCTTTACCATTTCGCTACTCTCCCTCTATTATTATCAGAGTCAGGAAAAACTTGTACTCTCCGATAAAAGAGCCATCCTTACAAAATACGCCTATATACAAACCAAAAGACTTAAAGTTTTGCACCATTTTTTTGATGAAAGAGTTGAGTATCCACGTGATCCCCGTTTTAGATCTGCTATATATGATATAGAGCATATTAAAATATTTTCGCTGCTTGAAAATGACAATATACGCTTTCAAGAGGAGATATATTTTACCGAAGGGTATATCCATTTGGTGAAAATGTTAGATGACTTTTACCTGGGAACCAAATACCTTATTATAGAAGTAGAAGACACGGGGGCATGGAGAGCGGAGATATGGAAAAATATACTGGGATATGGCTTTTTAGCATTTATGTTTTTTATGATCTTCGGGCTTTATCTTGCCAAGTTGTTTTTGAAACCCATGAGAGACTCCATACTCTTACTCGATAGATTTATTAAAGATACTACACATGAACTCAATACACCGCTTTCTGCCATACTTGCGAATATAGAGATGATGGATACAAATGTGATGGTAGAAAAAAACAAAACAAAACTAAACCGTATCAATATTGCGGCAAAAACTGTTTCTATACTTTATAAAGATCTTACCTACCTGACCTTGGAGCAGGAGAAGGAAAATCATGATGAAGTAATAGATGTAAGGGAACTGATCTATGATAGAGCAGAATACTTCTCCATATTAGCTCAGTCTAAACAGTTGGAATGTAAGTTGGAACTTGAAGAGGCCAGCATTATCATAGACAGACGAAAGTTTACCAGAATCATTGATAACCTTATTTCAAATGCGATCAAGTATAACAAGCGTCATGGTACCGTAAGTATAGAATTGAATCAGGGTATGTTGGCAATCTCTGATACAGGCATTGGCTTAAATGAAGAGAGCATTCCCTATATTTTCGACAGGTATATTCGCTTCAACAATGCGGAAGGTGGCTTTGGTGTAGGTTTGAGTATTGTGAAAAAAATAGTAGATGAATATGGACTATCTATTGAAGTAGAGTCAGAAGAAGGCCATGGAACAAGGATGGTATTAAGATGGTAAAAGTGATACTCATAAGTATAGTATTGGTATCGGGTGTGTATTCAGAAGATGCCTATGAACGTTATTGTGTTGACTGCCATAAAGAGTTACCAACTTCGCTACAGCGTATGTTCATGCATTACCTTCTTGTTTATGGTGGTGAAAAAAATGTCAAAGCAGGACTGAAACATTATTTAAAATACCCTATAAGGGAGATCTCTGTGATGTCTGATCTGTTTATTGATAATTATGGTATAAAAAAGAAGACAACATTGAGTGATAAGCAAATAGATGAAGCACTTAACAGTTACTGGGAAAGGTTTAAGGTAATTGATAAGTTGAAGTAGTTACAATATTATAATACCTATGGACAAGGTTAGATTATATATACAAAAAAGGAATGATAATGAAAAAACTGATATCTGTTATCACGATTGTTGCAGTGTCTATGATGAGTACACCAACGATAGCATCTGCAAGTCTTGCAAAAGGCCAAAAAATTTACAAGAAAAAGTTACGTAAATACTGTAGGATCTCTGGCGTACGTTTTGCCAGAACACACACGCAAGATGAATGGGAAGAGATTTGGGATGATGGAAACTTTGAAAAAGAGACTTATAAAATTTGTCCTAAGTTGAAAAAAGGAAAGATCAAAAAGTCATGGTGGAAACACATTTATGAGTTCGCATACGAATATGGTAAAGGCGGCTCTCACGTTCCAAAATGTTAAATACTAGATAGTGTAACCTCTTGAAGCAGTTTACTTACAGCTGCTTCATAATTCATCAACTACTTCACAATATTTTCACAATTACATGATATGATACATAATCTTAAATTAAAAGGATGATAACAAATGAATAATTTTACTAAATTAGCCGTTGCTGCTTTACTTGGAATGACACTGCTTTCTACAACGGCTTCTGCTGATGTAAAAAAAGGTCAAAAGATCTATCTTAAAAAACTGAAGGCACGTTGTGGTTTCTCAGGGGCTAAGTTTGCACATAAGCATACTCAGGATGAATGGGAAGCTATCAATGAAGCTGGAAAATTTGCTGCTGAGGTCAAAAAATTGTGTCCAAAAGCAACTATAAAAGCTAAATATGTTCCGCATGTGTATGATTTTGTATATGAATATGCAAAAGATTCAGGAAATGTACCTAGCTGTTAATAGTAATTTAAGTTAAATAGCTATATTATTTGCTTGATAAATAAATGGTATTGATTATGAAAGTATTTTATGATCAATAAAATACATAGGTGTCTATACATAGAGTTATAGATAAATTTATAAATTAAAAAAGGAATTAAAATGAAAAAATTAGCAATCACAATGTTACTTGCAGGATCTACACTACTTATGGCTGACGGTGCTGCGGCATACGCAAAATGTGTTGGATGTCATGGTGCAAACGGTGAAAAAGCTGCACTTGGTAAATCTGCAATTATTACAGGTCAAGATGCTGCTAAAACTGTAGAGCAACTTAACGGTTACAAAGCTGGTACACTTAACCAACACGGAATGGGTGGTCTTATGAAAGGTCAAGTAGCTTCTATGGATGATGCTGCTATTAAAGCGGTTGCAGATTACATTGCAGCAATGAAATAATTCTTTCTACCTTTCAAAAGCCTTTTTAGGCTTTTGAAATTTCCTCTTCACTTTTACATATACATACTATTTTTTAGGTAAGTCTTTACCAGAAGTACATTTTCCAGCTTCACATTTCATTGTTTCATTGGCTTCTTTCTCTTTCTTTCGTACATTATCTGTAGAACACTTCGTACTCAATCTACCTGTTTTATCGACACGTACACAATCATACAGTGCTTTGGTTGTTGTAGATGCGATCACACATTCTCTACGTGTATCATCTTCTCTTAGCTGGTCAAGTATATTGATTTTCTTTTTGACAAGCACAGCGGAGCCATCTACCATAGAAGCACCACATTTACCTGCACCACATTTCATACCACCCTCGGTGAGGGATTTCTTTTTTTCTTTATCACTGCACCCTGTAATTAGAAGGCTGAGAGTAAGTATAGAGAGTGTTAAAATTTTATTTTTCATGTTTATTGTCCTTTTATGTAGGGTGGTGCATTTTGTGCCCACCTTTTATTTTTGGTGGGCTTACTTCGATAAAAGCCCGCCCTACAGTTTTTTCTGTTGTTTGTTTAGTAAATGTTTCTCATACATTTCAAAAAAGATAGGTATAAGTAGTAAACTCAGTACAGCAGATGTCACTACTCCTCCTATCATTGGAGCAGCAATACGCTGCATGACTTCTGATCCTACACCTGTGGTAAGCATGATAGGAAAGAGTCCTGCCAAAATGGCAAATACAGTCATAAGTTTAGGACGTACCCTTTGTACCGCACCTTCATAGATGGCGGCATCTAAATGTGTATGGTCAAATCTGTCTCCTGCCTGTGCTTTACTTTCATTGACACTTTCATGAAGGTAAACGATCATCACAATGGCAGTTTCTGCCGCAATACCCAGCAGTGCCAAGAATCCTACGATGACCGCAATACTCATATTGAAATCAAGCATATGTATATACACAAGACCACCTACAAGTGCAAATGGAAGTGTAAAAAATACAATGAGTGTTGGTATGAGGTCTTTCAGTGCCATATAGATAAGCACAAAAATGACCAAAAGTACCGTAGGAATGATCCATGTCATTTTTTTCATTGCCGATTCCAGGTATTCAGATTGACCTGCCCACTCATAGTAATACCCAGTAGGGAGTTTAAGATCAGCAAGGACTTTCATCGCCTCTTCTTTATAGGTCACGACACTCATACCCTGTTGTGGTGTAATATAGACAAAAGTAACAGGCGTTGCCATTTCTGATTTTATGACTGAAGCACTTTCCCTGTATTGGATTTTAGCAAAGGTAGAAAGAGGGACAAAACCAAGTGGTGTTTTGACTTGTATATTTTTAATGTCTTCAAGTGTGCGTCTCTCTTCTTCCTCGAAGCGTAATGCAATAGGATAACGTTCCAGACCTTTATACATCGTTGTTAATTTTTGTCCGCCAATAGCTGCAGAGGTATAAGTATTGATGAGATCTTTCGTAATATTGTAGCGTTGTAAAGCTTCTGTATCAATTTCAATATCGATGAAGAAACCAGCAGATGCCTGGTCGGAAAAGACAGACTGGGTACTTTTCATGTCTCTGAGTTTACGTTCTATCTCCAAGGCCACTTTTTGTAAACCGTCAGCATCTTTACCATAGAGTTTAATGCCAATAGGGGTTCTGATACCTGAGAGAAGCATATCGATACGTCCACGGATAGGGTAGGTCCAAGAATTGACCAGTCCAGGTACCTGTAGTGCCGCTTCCATCTCAACCATGAGTTTTTCTCTGGTCATACCAGGACGCCATTCTTCTTTTGGTTTAAAGGTGATGATGGTCTCAAGCATTCCGAGTGGTGCGGGGTCGGTCGCGGACTGTGCACGTCCGCCTTTTCCAAAGACTGTTTTTACTTCAGGAAAAGACTTGATGATCTTGTCCGTTTTTTGTGTCAGTGCCTTACTTTGATCGACAGAGATACCATAAGGGGTTACAGGCATATACATCATCGTCTGTTCATCGAGCATAGGCATAAATTCCCAGTTTAGTTTTTCATAAAGTGGTTCTGCAAATGCCAAAACAATGATAGCCAAGGCTATGACCAAATATTTTAATTTAAGTCCATAAACAAGTATGGGATGGTAGAGCCATATAAAAAACCTGTTGAGTGGGTTTTTTGACTCCGGAATAATTTTTCCTTTGACAAAAAAGATCATCAGTACGGGTACTAAAGTAACAGAAAGGATGGCACCTGCTGTCATGGCAAAGGTTTTTGTAAAGGCAAGGGGAGAGAAAAGTAATCCTTCCTGTCCGTTGAGTGCAAAAATAGGTAAAAACGAGACAACGACCAGTGCCAGCGCAAAGAAAATAGGACGCCCTACAAGCTGGGATGACTTGACAATGACATCTGTACGTTCAATATTATCAAGAGGACCTCCCTTTTTATTTTCCGCTTTGTGTATGGATTTATGGGCATTTTCTATCATGACTATGGAGGCATCAACCATGGCACCTATAGCAATGGCAATACCTCCCAGGCTCATAATATTTGAACCAATACCAAAAAGTTTCATAAGTAAAAAAGGTAAAGCAATGGTAAGTGGCAAAACGATGAACATGATGAGGGTAGACCTGAAATGCATCAGGAAAAGGCCAATGATGATCACAACGATGATACTCTCTTCAATCAGGGTATGTTCCAGTGTTTCTACAGAAGCTTCAATGAGTTCAGAACGGTCATAGGTAGTGACAACATCTACACCTTCTACATGAAGCTCTTTCATTTTATCTTTGATTCTTTCAAGGGCAGAGTATACATCTTCACCGTAACGTACCATGACAATGCCCCCAACGACTTCACCTTCACCATTAAGATCTGCCATACCACGTCTGGCAGCAGGTATAAGTTCAACACGTCCAATGTCGCCAAGTGTAAGCGGTATACCATCTTTGGTGGTCACAACAAGGTTACGGACATCATCTAAGTCTTTGATATATCCTTTGGCCTGTACCATCCATTCAAAGCCATTTTGAATGACGATACGACCACCTGTATCATTATTGTTCTCTTTCAATGTTTTGGCTACATCTTTAATGGAAAGGTTATATTGTACCAAGGCATCATTGTTCACAGTGATTTGATAGGTAGGTACAAATCCGCCAATACTGGCAACTTCAGAGACACCATCAACACCCATAAGTGCATACTTATAGTAGTAGTCTTGCAGGGTACGCAGTTCATCAAGTGTTTTGGTCTTAGATGTGAGTGCATACTCGTATGCCCAGCCCACACCTGAGGCATCAGGCCCTAGTGCAACTTCCATACTTGGAGGAAGTTGACTTTGTATGGAAGCCAGTTGCTCCAAGACACGGCTTCTCCCCCAGTAGAGGTCTGTTCCTTCTTTAAAAATGATATAAATAAGACCATTTTCATAGGTTGAGAACCCTCTTACAGTTTCAATATTCGCGATGGCAAGAAACTGTGCAACCAAAGGGTAGGTTCCCTGATCTTCAATGATCTCAGGACTTTGTCCATTCCAGGTGATCTGTACAATAACCTGTGGAGGAGAGAGGTCAGGCAGAGCATCTAAAGGTGTATTCTTCATTGCCCATATGGAGCCCAGTATGAGAAAGACAGTAGATATCAGGATCAAAAAACGGTTTTTAACGCTAAAAGCTATCAGAGATTCAATCATTAGTAGATACCATTGATCTGTGCATCTGAGTCCATCATAAAGAGAGCATTATTGACAATGCTTTCATTTTCATGTAAACCGCTCAGTACTTCAAAGCGCTTGTTATCAAGAGGTTTTATGCTTATTTCAACAGGTTCATATTCACCTTTAAACTCTGTAGCCAAAAAAGCGTACCATGTACCACTTTTACGTATGGCAGCTGTTCTGGGTATAACAAGACGACTTTTACTCAGTTCAGAAGCATGTACTTTGGCATACATACCGGGTTTTAGTGTTTGTGCTTTATTATCAATGGTTAATCTTAGGGTTGCGGTAGCTTCTTTAGGGTCTAACATAGGGTAGAGCAGGGTTTTGTCTGCCATGAAAGTTTCCGATATACCTTTTACTTTTACCATGTAGTGTTCAAGTTTATCTAAATTCTCCAGTTGATTTTGAAAAAGTTTTACTTCCATCCAGACTTTATCAATATTGATGATCTGGAACAATCTTTTTTTATCAGTAAAAGAGGCACCTTCATTAATGTTCTTTTCAAATATCCAGCCAGATATCGGGGCATATACTGTAGTGTATGTATCTGCTCTAAGTGATTTTTTGATCTCTTTTATTTCTCTTTCATCTACCCCTAAAAGTCTAAGTTTTATGAGGGCACTTTTAAGCATTTCAGGCATAGCTGTTTTACGGTTATATTTAATAGAATTGAGGTAATCCTGTTTTGCTTTATAGACCTCCGGAGAATAGACTTTGACCAAAGGGTCTCCTTTTTTGACTCTTTTGTAAAGTGTATCGGCATAGAGTTCTTTGATAAACCCTGAGTACCAGGTAAGGACATCGACTTTTGCATCATCCTGGGCAACTATGTATCCATAGTTTACTTGTTCTTTTGCTGTTGATTCTCTTTGTACGGTTGTGGTTGTCACATTAAAAAGTTGTTCAACGGTATGTTTGTTTTTATTTTCTTTTAATGGTTTATTTTCGGAAGCAGGAGAGCTTTTTTTAGAGCTTTTTTGAGGTACTTTTTTAGTACTATTTGCATCTCCCGCACTACATTTTCCTGTTTCACATTTCATTGCCGTTTCGGCAGATATTGTGTATGGTGCTATCAGTAAGGCAGCGATTATGAGGGTCTTGAACATATTAAATTTCTCCTATGAGTGATTTTAGTTTGGCTTCTATCCTGAAGAATTCGGCTTTTATGGCAACATTATCTTCTTCCAAATTGAGCTTCTGCTCAAGTAAGTTTGTGTATTCAAATAGGTTACCTCCTTCTTGAATACTTGCCTGCGTAAGCTCAAACATGTGCTCAAGTTGAGGCAGTGTTTCATTGTTGAGTATCTTGTAGATACTATAGGCTTCTATAAGTTTGGCATAGTATGTTTGTATCTCACTTTTTAAAGCATATTTGTAATCCAATGAAGCACTTGCTGTGGCTAACATCTCTTTTCTTGCAGCTTCCGTTTTAAGTTTTTCTGAACCATATAGAGGCATTGATGCCCCAATAACAACACTTGCATAATTATTATAACTGCTACGGTTAAAGTAGCCCACTTGGACAAAAGGATCTGGTGTTGTATCTAGATCAAGCATATCTCTGTTTGTACGTGCAACGTCGTTTTGAGACAGTTTCATCGTATAGTTTGGATTGTTTGTATACTTGGAGAGATAGTAGCTTAGGCTTTTAGGTTTATGGATGCGTAAAGTGTCAGAAATATGTTTTACTTTTGTATTTACAAGGTATGTGAGTTTTGCCTGCTGGCTTTTCAGTAAGGCCTTATAGTTGGCAGCTTTAATTTTTACTTTGGTTAAGAGAAGGCTGGCATTCATACTATTGGTATGGTTTTGACTCTCTGTAGACGCATAAGAGGTATATAAAGCGATATTTTGTTTAGATACCCCAATATATTCCTGAACGATTTTTATACGTGCTTCTAACTCTTTAATGGTGTAGGCAGTTTTGCGTATCTCTTCTGCAAGGGCAGTTTTAGCAGATTCATAGGAGTCGAATATTACCTTTTTTTGTGCCTCTGTATATTTTTTACGTGCATCTAATTTACCAAACCAGGGGAATTTTTGTTTGACATTGAGAGCTTCAAATTGCATAGGCTCAAGATTTCGATTACCGGGATCTGCAAACTGAATATCATTAATGCTTAAAGAGATATCAGGATTGCTAAAGTTCTGTGAAAGAGAAATTTGTTCATCCATTGCGGAGAGTCTATGTTCTATGGTTTTAAGAGAAGGGTGTTTTTTTAAAGCAATATGAATGAGTTGCTCAATACTCTGTGCATTGAGAATCATCATGCTGAGCATCATTAAAAGTAGGGTACGCATCGGGTTTCCTTAATTGTGTTAAGGGCATCTCTAATAATAGGTGATTCCCAAAGGGTGGGGTTTACCTATTATTAGAAGTGCCCTTAAGTGTATAGTAGTTTTTTTATGTGTATAAAGTGTGCACATCTGCTTATATAAAAAATATATTATAGCATTTATCAGAAAATAAAAGAAAACCTATTGATTTACTTGACAATTAAAATATAATTGGCTAGAATACACTCAGAAATTAAAAAAGCACTTGTAAAAACCCTAGATATTTACATTGGACAAGGGCATTGTTTTTTATTTAGCTATTTATTGTCTCCCCTATATTTAATAGAGAAGCTAAAAAAACAATGTTAGTAGATCACTCTAGGGTCTTTAGAGGTGCTTTTTGCATTTGTATAGTGTATAATACACTCTTAAATATAAATGTTTATATAGTAAAGGAAAAGTGTATGTCCCCCAGTTGTCCAATATCTACAAGAAGAGTTGACTCAAATATGGTCAGGATCATATCTTTCCAAGTAGTTCTTTTTTCTCTTATACTTCTTATTACCCAGGAAAGTGTCTTTGCACTTATACTCTTTTTTGACTTTTTTATCAGAGCTGTTCGTAAACCTGAATTCAGTCCTTTTCACATTGTAGGACAATTTGTACTTACCGGATGGGGGATCGCTCCTAAACTGTGTGATGAATCTCCTAAAAGGTTTGCACTCTATTTAGGTTTGGTCGCTTCACTGTTCTTGGCAGTATCTCTTCTTGCCGGATTTACAATGATAGCGACATTTATTACCGCTATATTGTTAATTTGTGCACTTTTAGAGACAGTATTCGATTTTTGTATAGGATGTAAGATATACTACGCTATTCAAATAGGTAAAGGTTTATTTAATAATGATAGGAATCTCAAGTAAAACAATTTATGCCGTTGCGGCATTAGAAGAACTTGGAAAGAGTTCAGACCGCAAAGTACTCAAAATAAAAGAGATAGCAGCCAATGCAGACATTCCTCAAAACTTTTTGGAACAGATACTTTTAGAGCTTAAGAAGCAGGGGCTTCTTGCAAGTATCAAAGGTGCACATGGCGGGTACAAACTTGCCAAAGACCTGAAAGATATTACACTGAAAGATGTTGTCCTTATCTTAGAATCTGATATGTTTTCCAATACACAGGAAACAGACAACCCAGGATTAAAACTTTTTTGGGAAGATATGTTGTCGAATGTTTCCAAAGTATTTGAGATCCCTTTGTCTGAAATTAAAAACTATCAACTTAAAGCAACACAAACACTTAATTATTCAATATAGGAAACACAATCATGAACAAGCCCGTAGATTTTGATTATTTTAACACACAACTTGTGCACAATGTCGGTTCTAGAGTAGGACCTGTCGCACCAACTATTACCCCTTCTGCTGCCTTCGGTTACCAGGATGCAGAAGAAGCAGAAGGTATATTCGGCGCGACAGTCAACAAACCGCTTTATGCAAGAGTGGGAAACCCGACCAATGGAAAACTCGAAGGTATTGTTGCTGAGTTTGAAGGCGGCCTTGGTGCCATTGCCACCTCCTCCGGTATGGGTGCTATTGCCATGGTGTGTACAGCATTTTTAAATACTGGCGACGAACTGCTTTGTATAGGTGGGTTCTTTGGAGGTACATACTCTTTGGTAAATGATACTTTGGCACGTTTTGGCGTGACAAACAGCTTTTGTGAAGTGGATGACTTTGCACATATAGAGTCTGCACTTAAACGTGGTGTAAAAATGGTTATCTTTGAATCTGTAGGTAATCCAAGCCTTACCCTGCCTGATGTACAGCGTATCATTGATCTTTGTAATCAGTATGAAACTGTAGTGATGATAGACAATACAGCGACACCTTTGCTTTTACGTCCTATTCCTATGGGTGCAGACATTGTGGTACACTCTTCCACTAAAAATATGTCGGGACACTCTGCAGCACTCGGTGGTATAGCAGTGTTTAGAGCGGTAAAAGAAGAGGGTGATAAACTCTTAAATGAAAAGTACAAAGATCTGCATAAAATAGTCAATAAAATGGGTAAAAAAGCCTTTATACCTATTTGTAAAAAAAGAGCCATCCGTGATTTTGGTATGACAGCCAACGCTTTTGGCTCATTTATGACCATGGTAGGTTTGGAGACGCTTTCTCTGCGTGTAGAACGTATCAATCAAAATGTTGCCAAAGTAGCAGAGATCTTGGATAAAAAACTCCCTGAAGGTGTCAGTGTGAATCACCCATGCCTGCCATCCAGTCCGGACAATGCACGTTATAAGTCAGATTTTCCACAGGGTTGCGGCCCACTGTTGAGTATTGACTGTGGAAGCAAAGAACGTGCCTTTGCTTTGTTAAATAAATTGAACCTGGTCATTTTGACTGCAAATATCGGTGACAACAGAACGTTGGCATTGCATATGACAAGTACTATTTATTCTGATTTTGATGAAGAGGCACGAAAATTTTTAGGGGTTCATGAAGGTTTGATCCGTGTTTCCATAGGACTTGAAGATCCTGAAGAAGTGGCAAAAGACTTTTTACAGGCGGCAGAGAGCCTGTAAATAGTTTTACTTTAAAATTATAAGATGGAAGATTTTAGTCCATAAAAATAATTTTGAAATTTTAAGATACTTTTTGTACTAAGCTGTTCTATAAAATTTTCCAGTTTATCTTTCTCTTTCCATGAAGGTTTTTTGACCTTCGCAAGTTTCTGCACCTCTTTTTTTGCTTGAGAGATAACGCCTATCTTGTCTATCAGTCCTGCACTTTTTGCTCTTTGGGCCGAAAATATATGTGCATCTGCATATGTTTTTGAATCACTTACCTTTAATCCTCTTGCATTTGCAACATCCTGCACAAACAGTTCATAGGTGTCTTTTGTGAGTGTTTCGAGTTCTGCACGTTCTTCAGGGGTCCATTTTCTTGTCGGGGTACCGGCTTCTTTGTAGGTCCCCTGTTTAACGATCTGTGTTTTTACCCCAATAGTCTGCATGAGCTCTTCAATATTGGCACTTTCCATGATAACACCAATAGACCCGACAATGGAACCCGGGTTGGCGATGATCGTATTGGCATAGATAGAAGCATAGTAAGACCCGCTTGCCATAATGCCTGATGCATAGGCAACCACAGGTTTATGCTTTTTTAACTCTTTGATGGCATAAGCTATCTCTATAGAGGGAGGTACAGCCCCTCCCGGAGAATTGACATTCAGCAGTACACCTTTTATTTTTTTATTTTTTTGTGCCTCCTCTATCTCTTTCAAAATGGCAGTGGCATCCATAATGGGACCTACAAGTTTTATCTCTTGAAGATTCGCAGGGATCAATTGTGTGGTGGATGAGGGCATGAGTACAACAAAAGCAATGAGGAGAAATAACATCCCCATAAAGTGTTGACCTATCCATTTGATAGTTTTTCCTATAGTACTAAACATGGTATACTCTTTTATATGATTGAAATGATGTATAATATACAGATAACATTATAACACAAATGTATCGTTAGCGAAGGTGAAAAAAGATGAAAAAAATTGTATTTGCTTTTCTGTGTATCTCCCCCTGTTTATTTTCAGATTTTACTGCTACACAAACCCCTCCGATCATCACGCCACCGAAACCTGAACTCCCCATAGTTCGACCGCCTTTAAGACCCATAAGGCCTATAGTAGGACCGGTGTATGTACAAGAAGATTATAATTATTATAGCAATGTAGTGACTTCCTGCGATGAATATATAAGGATCATAGAAGAGAAAGACCAAGAGATCAATGACTTAAAGAGAGAAATTGAGCGTCTTAAGAATGAAGAACATCTCAAGCTCCAAAAAGATCTTCAAAGCCAATATGAAAAAGAATTAAAAAAGTTTGATGAACGAAACAGTGGTCTCAAAAGAAAGAACAGTATCGATGTCTCTGATAAATAACAGACCTCTCTGATACACTAGAGGGCCTGTATTTATACTAAATATACTTTTCTCCGTCTATATATATGGCTGAAGCCTCTTTTGTATGAAGGAGGGTCCACAGGGCTATCTCTTCTTCTCTTTTGGGTGTTTCTTTTAGTGTGATGAGCGTAAAATCTGCAAGTTTCCCTTTTTCTATTTTTCCCACATTCAGTCCAAGTATATCTGCAGCATCTGAAGTAACTGCGTCTATAAGTTTTGAAGCCAATGGTCCAATAGGTGCCTGATGATGAAGCATAAGTGCTGCTCTTAGTTCATCAAAAATACTCAAAGAGTCGTTTGAACTTAATCCGTCCGTGGCTATGGTAAAGGGTAGTTTGAGGTTTTCGATGGGGAGTCTTCCACAGCCTAAATAACGGTTGGACCTTGGACAGTGTGCAATGGAGTGACCTTGCTGGGCAAGGTAATCCAGTTCTACCTGATTGGCTTGGACAGCATGTGTGAAGTGTGTAGGGTAGGTGTCAAAAGCATACATAAATTCCTGTATGTTTGTGACAGGTACTTCGGTATTGAAAAACGTTTTAAAAAACGATTTAAAGGCACCTTCCCCTTCTTCAAGCCATTGACGTTCTGCCTGTGATTCTAAAAAATGAGCACTGAGCGGAAGACTATGCTTTTTGGCAACATTCACCGCTTTTTGTAAAATAATGGGATGCACAGCATAGGGTGAATGGATAGCCACTGCGGGAGTAATACGTGATGCTTCTTCACAAGACATAGAAGCTTCTACTCTCTCCATAAAATCACCATAAAGCATGTCTGCATATTGTGCATTTGAACCTATAAGCTCATTAAAAAAGACAACACGCTGCGGTGTTTTCTCACAGACTTCAAGCTCATTCCCAAAACTTGAAATGGCACCAAAAGTAGTGATACCGGAACGTAACATGGTTTCACATTCTTCCTGCATCATTTCATTGTCACAGGCAGCAACCAGATCTTCTCTATGCTCTATAACAGAGTCAAGCCAAGGCATAAATGAACCATACTTGAGAGAGGTTTTATTGGCAGAAAATTCCAGGTGTACATGTGTGTTGATAAAGCCTGGGTAGAGTACAGTGTTTGGCTCACTTGTGAGCATTTCTACCTCGGGATATTTGGCTTGGAGGTTTTCTAGGGTATCAATATCTTTAATGATATTGCTAAATGCTACAGCATGGTTTGTGAGGTATCCCTCAGGAGTATAGATATAATCTGCAAGTAGGATTTTCATTTTTAGAACCTTTTATAATACGCATAGAAGTTTATTGATAACATTATAACACAGTAACTTTTTACCTAGATAGGATAGTTTAAAGCTTCTATGCTAGTATGAAGAAAAATTATGAGTAGGATATAAAAATGAAAACCGGAAAAGTAATGGCACTGTATATGACCATGCCAGACATGATGCGTTCTGGACATCGTATGGCAGTCGAAGATTTTGAATGTGACCCTGATGGGATTTTAGAAGATATGAATTATGAAAGTAGTCAAGATTATGTGATGATGTTGACAAGTTTAAAGAGTTATGAACTTGTAGAGGAAGCAGAACTGGTGATTGCCAAGGGGGTCTTGATGGAAAATATTATTGTAGATATCGATCTTTATGGCTTGAAGAAAGGTTCTGTCATAGAGTTGGGAGATACCTTGCTTGAAGTAACAGGTCCTTGTGAATCGTACGGTTATTTGATGGCACTTGCTCCGGAACTACCAGATATCCTTCGTGGGAATCGCGGTCTTTTTGTACGTCCTCTGGACCATGGAAGAATTGCGCTTGGTGATGAAGTAAAAGTGCTGAAGGACACCTCTAAAACAGAAGAGGGAGCATAAGGCAAAAAAATTGCCTTCATTTTGCATTAGATTCAAACTATTTAGATAAAATAATACCTAAATTATATATACGAAGGTAGACAGATGAAAATAGTAGTAATCCAAGGTCCAAATCTCAATATGCTAGGCATTAGAGAGCAAAATATTTACGGTCCAATGAAATTAGAAGATATTCATTCACAAATGAAATCATTTGCAGAACAGAATAAAAATGAAATTGAATTTTTTCAAAGTAACCTAGAGGGTGAGATCGTAGATCGTATCCAGGAATGTATGGGTGATGCAAATGGTATTATCATCAATCCGGCTGCTTATACACATACTTCTATTGCAATACGTGATGCAATTGCTGCGGTTCAAATACCAACACTTGAAGTACACCTTTCAAACATCTACCAAAGAGAAGAGTTTAGACATAAATCACTCATCGCACCTGTATGTGCAGGACAGATCACGGGAATGGGACCATTTGGTTACCACTTGGCAATGGTTGGTATGACACAAATACTTTCTGAAATGAAAATGATGAAAGAACAACAAGCCAAAGCACAGGCTGCACAGGCAAAATAGTTGCGACAGGCTCAACCAGTGGGCTTTCACACTCGTTTTCTCGTTCCCACGTTTTACGTGGGAATGCATATGTATCTTTTGATAGCTAAATAACTTCTACTCTTTATAAATCATATATGCATTCCCAGACAAAGCAGGGAAACGGGTTTTTGTAAAGAAAATACTTTTAGGACTCTACATGAATTACATGCTCAAAGATGAAAATGCTATCTATTATGAATGTGGCTATAGCTGTGACAATGCACTGTACCTCTCTTTGGGAAGTGAAGCATATTTTATTACCGATAGCCGCTATACTTTAGATGCAAATGAACATGTCAAACAAGCACATATCATTATAAACGGTGACCTCTATGGTGAAGCTGTCAAATTACTGAAGCATGCCAAAATAAAGAAAATAGTCTTCGATCCTAAAGAGTGGACCGTAGATGGCTTTGAGCGTATACGCTCAAAAGTAAAACTAGAGTTTAAAGCAGTACTTGACTTTTCCCATAAGAAACGCATCATAAAGTCAGATGAAGAGTTGAAAATACTTGCCAAGGCTGCTAGGTTAGGGGCTAAAGCATTCAAGCATTTAGCCAAAGAATTCCGGAAAAATGGTTTTGGCAAAGATGAATATACGTTAACGCATATGGCTAAAGGTATTTTAAGTGACTTTGGACAATATGAATTAAGTTTTGATCCTATTGTGGCGATCAATAAAAATGCAGCGAAGCCGCATGCGATGCCAACAGAGACACGCTTGGAAAAGAATGACCTATTGTTGGTGGATGCCGGATTAAAGTATAAGCGTTACTGCTCAGATAGGACACGAACCATACAGGCAGACAAGTATTTGATGTTTGATACGAACCAAAGCTATAAACGCAAAAAGATCCAAAAAGCATACGATACTGTACTCAAAGCACATGACAATGCCATAGCAAAAGCACGTTCCGGGATGAAAGCAAAACAAGTAGATGCTTTGACACGCGATATCATCACAAAAGCAGGTTTTGGAGAGTATTATGTTCATTCTACCGGACATGGTGTGGGACTGGACATTCACGAGATGCCCTATATCTCTAGCAAATCAGATACTGTCATTGAAGATGGTATGGTATATACGATAGAACCGGGGATCTATATACCGGATGCATTTGGCATACGTATTGAAGATATGGTTGCCATGGTAGATGGCAAAGCAGTGGTATTGTAGGAAAAACATGATAAAAAGAAAGCTTGATGATGCACACACTTTAATGAAAACAGCAGGCTATCCTGTTGTATTTCAAGTAAAGGGTGGTCACAGGGCTTTATTGGGGATCGGCGGTAATATCGGAGATGTGATACGCCGTTTTGAACATCTTCTCTATTATTTTAAACGCTCCTCTATGCTTTCAGTGATAGAAACAGCACCTATACTTAAAAACCCGCCTTTTGGGTATAAAGAACAGGGTGACTTTTACAATTCATTGATCTTGATAGAAACCATGTTAACACCTAGGGCGTTATTGCGTTATGTGTTGCGTGTAGAAAAAGTTTTTGGGAGAAAGCGTCTTTTTAAAGATGGACCAAGAACTTTGGATATAGATATATTATTTTATGAAAATGTAAATATGGAGACAAAAGAGCTGATATTGCCTCATCCGGAGTGGATGAACAGAAACTCAGTCCTTATACCTCTTTTACATATGAAAGGCAGCATGGTATGATGCATGAAACATTTGTAGCCTCTGATCCGAAGAGTGCATATGAACAGGCAGTTGAAAAATATGGAGGAGGGGTAACCCTTATCGCAGCAAAGCAGATCAAGCATGACGATGGTAAATTACTGTGTGAAGTGACTATTACAGTAGAAGAAGATCTGTTTATTGAAAAATCTTTAGCCGGTACTCCAATGCCTGCCAAAGAAGAAGAGGAAGATGCACTTCTTTTAGCAGAGTTGAGTGAACTTAAAAAACAATTGTCCGTGATGAAGTCTGAAATGTTTGCTGAAGATGAAGCAGGTTCTATACAGAAAATTAAAGCACTTTTTATAAAAAAAGGTATTGCAAAACGTTGGCTTGATGATGTCTTTGCTGCCTTGATCGGCAGTAATATTCTTGATGATGAAAGATTGTTAGTCTCGTATATACTCGAAGAGATCGATGAATCATTGCGTGTACAGGAAGAGAACATGGATGACCAGAAGGTCATCATGCTGGTAGGCCCGACAGGTGTAGGCAAAACTACCACAATAGCGAAGTTGGCAGCACGTTATGCCTATTTGATGGATAAACCTTACAAGGTGGCACTTTTAAATTTGGACAGCTATAAAGTAGGTGCGTATGAACAGTTGGCACATTATGCAGATATTATGCAGATAGAACATCTAACAGTAGATAATACCGATGCTTTTATGGATGGACTGGAGCTTTTAAAGGCATATGACGTGATACTGGTTGATACAGCAGGAATGTCCCCCTATGATACACAAAAACTGATCAAGACAGTGGAGTTTGTACAGACCGATACACCTAGGAATATAGAAGTCAATCTTGTTTTATCGGCTACTGTGAAATATGAAGATATGGATGATATTTATAATAACTTTTCATTTTTAAATTTAAACTCTCTCATTATTACCAAGTTTGATGAAACAAAGTATTTGGGAACATTATTAAATTTTATGTTATTATATAAAATTCCTATGAGTTATTTCGCTATAGGCCAGGAAGTGCCGGATGATCTTTTAGTGGCATCAAAAGAGTACCTTTTAGAACGTTTTATCGGTGATTTGGATGAAGGGTGAGACACAGGCACTTCATTTAGCTAAAATGATGCAGAGGTATATACATGAAGAGAGCTATGAACTTGCACTGCCCCTTGTTATGGTGCGACGTTCCAGGCTTAAAAAGCTACAGGTGAACGATGTATTGCTTTTAGGTTTGAAAACATTAGAGTTTGTACTGATAGACGGAGAGACTATCTGTGCTAAACTAGTGCCTAAAAAAGTAGCTTCAGAGAATATTGTTGAGATTATTGAACTCACAGGAGAGTCGATAAAGACAATTAATAGTAATAAATATGAAGTTCTAAAACTTTCTTTTGGAATGTACCCTGTGAAAGATGTGTCTTTGGGATATCGCGTAGAGATGGCAGAGATCAATATAGATAATATCAGGCTGATGCTTGGTGAAAAAAAATTAGCAGAAGGCTCTTTGGTCATGACTGACCATACAATAGCTGTAAAGATAAACAAGGTGATGGTATGACAGAAAATAAAAAAAAGAAAGTATTGGTAGGAATGAGTGGAGGGGTTGACTCCACAGTGACCTCTATACTTTTACAAAAAGAGGGCTATGAAGTAGAAGGTGTCTACATGAAACTTCACCATAAGCCAGGGTATCATGAAGAGAATTTTACAAAAGCACAACGCGTGGCGGACTATTTGGGTGTGAAGGTACATTTTCTTGACCTGAGTAAAGAGTTTGAACAAAATGTCTACAGTTATTTTATAGAAGGCTACAAAGAAGGCTTAACACCGAACCCCTGTGTGATGTGTAACCGAACGATCAAGTTTGGTAAAATGGTAGAGTTTGCCGACACTATTGGTGCAGACCATGTGGCAACGGGGCATTATATAAAATGTGACGGTGAGTTCATTTATGCGGCAGAAGATGCGAACAAAGACCAGAGCTATTTTCTTTGTGAAGTAAAAAAAGAGGTGCTTCCGCGACTTCTTTTCCCTCTTGGTACCTGGGTGAAGCCTGATGTTAAAGCCTATGCAGCAGATATTGAAGTGCTTAAAGATTTTGCTACACAGGCAGAAAGTTCAGAGATCTGTTTTGTAGAGAACACCTATGATGAAGTGTTGGCAAAACATATGAGCATAGATATGCCTGGTGATGTCATTGACACAGAAGGCAAGGTGGTAGGTACACATAAGGGCTATATGCACTACACCATAGGCAAACGTAGAGGCTTTACGGTAGACGGGGCACATGATCCGCACTTTGTCCTTGAAATCAAACCTGAGACAAACCAGATCGTGGTAGGTACCAAAGATAAACTTGAAGAGAATGCCTTTGAAGTGAAACACATTAACTTGTTTAAAGATCTGACAGAGTTCGACTGTATGGTGAAAGTACGTTACCGTACAACTGCAGTACCTTGTCATGTAAGCATTTCTGATGGTATTGCCAAGGTAACACTTAAAGAGCCTGTCTTTGGACTGGCAAAAGGGCAGATAGCAGCCTTTTATGAAGAAGATAAACTCCTGGGCGGTGGGGTTATCTGTTAGTGTCCTCTATAGGTTATGAAAATAGTTTTCTTTCATAGCCGTAGATATCATTCCTGAATTGGACGACACCTTCGTCGTCTACCCATACGGTGTGGTACTCTACATATACGGGTATCTTCTCTTTTAGTGTGATCCATTTATTTTTACCTGAAGAGTAGGTGTATCCCAACTCTGCAAGTAGGGCCAATGGTTTTTCAAGTCTTATACAGCCATGAGAGAACGCTCTGACAGTTCTGTTAAAGAGTGATTTGGAGGGTGTATCATGCATATAGACATTGTATTTGTTGGGAAATAAAAACTTCACAACACCCAAAGCATTTCTTCTTCCCTCTTTTTGGTAGAGTTTCCCCTCACTGTTATAATCAAACCCTTTTCTTCTCAAATATGCTTCAGATTTATGGGCATACTCTTTTCTGTATATTGAAGGAGGGACGTTCCATCTTGGGTTTTTGACGATGTATGTTAATTTTCTGTTGAAAACAGGGGTTCTCATCTTGGTTTTACCCACCACTATTTTCATACTCAAAATAACGATATCATCTTTATAATAATGCATTTTAAATTCAGGGATATTGATGAGAATATGGTGAGAATCTTTTACTGCAGAGATCCTCTCTAGTTGTAAATTCTTTTTTATTTTAAGGATAATACTGTGTATGGATTGTTTAAGGGCTCTTTTGGTTTGAGGCCCTATCTCGCCATCTACTGTCAGGCCGTGACTTTTTTGATACTGGAGCAGTGCTTCGGTAAATTCAAGTGTATAATTTCCATCTTCAGTCAATTGTGCATTTTGTAAAAGATTAAATACTCTTTTCGTTCTGATAATATCTTCTGTTTCATTCCCTTTGAATTTTGGCGGTGTGTACTCTTTTCTCACACTGTACAGGTAGTCCAGATACCCTTTTAATCCTGTGTATCTTTTTGTCTGGGGTAGTAGATCCATTACATAATTATAGACATTTCCACTTGCCTCTGCACGCTGAAGAGCACGTGAATCCACTTTTTTATAGGCTGCTCTATCACCTCTGAACCGGGCATAGTTAAGATCACCGTTCAAAAGACATTTTGCGATCTGATAGTTCGTTTTGCCATGACATACAGAATACTTTTTCTGATATGTCAATAACGCAGGATCGGCTATGTTTGCAAAAAGAA
Source organism: Sulfurovum sp. (assembly GCA_015661535.1). Lineage (GTDB taxonomy): Bacteria > Campylobacterota > Campylobacteria > Campylobacterales > Sulfurovaceae > Sulfurovum. The sequence continues at coordinate 26,925 of DQVY01000133.1, forward strand.
AAGTATGTAGGAGTATGTAGAGTATTTTTTTCATACAATTATGATAGCTTATTTTTCAGTACATAGCAAGAAAAAAAATTATTCATTTATAGATTTTGGATATAATATTTTTATCAATCTTATACACAGGATGCTTTAATGCAACAATTCGACAAACAAAACTCACCTTCATGTACTTCACGCTCATTGGCGATACTTCTTGTACCTTTTCTCTTTTTGCTTGGGCTTATTTTTGCTTATATAGGTTTGATACCCCTAAAAGTAGAAGCACATACTTTAGGTATCGTCGCTTTTATCTTTGTGGTATTTGTTTCCTTTGTGAGACATAATGCCAATTATTCTGTCTGTCACATGCAGGGGTCCTTCTTTAAAATGGAAGAAGATCTTCAAGCGGCATTAAGGGCGAATGCTTTAACCATCATGAGTAAAACAAAATCTACCTTGCACATTAAAGATTTTATTGCTGAGTATTATAAAGATATTCGTAATGACAATTTTGCAAAAGTAGCACCTTCGGTCTTCCCTATGTTGGGTATTTTGGGAACGTTCATTGCCATTGCCCTTTCTATGCCGGACTTTACAGTAAAAGACATAGAGGCACTTGACCGTGAGATATCTGTACTCTTATCGGGTATCGGTACCGCTTTTTATGCGTCTATTTACGGGATCATGCTGTCGCTTATCTGGACCTATTTTGAAAAAAGAGGTATGGCTAAAGTGGACAAGCAAACCTATGATCTTGAAAAACTTTATGGTATGCGTGTATGGAAAAAGTCTGAGTTGATCAAACATGAACATATGCAAAGTGAATTGAAAGACCAGCAAATCGTAGAAACACTGAAAGAAACATTTAATATGGACTTCATTAAAGAATTAAATGAACAATATTTGAAGAACTTTACCACGATCATTCATGACACAACCAACAGTTTTACGAAGTTGACCGTACATATGCAGGAAGCTTCTTCAGAACTTCGGGATACACTAGAAAATATACATCACAGACAGGCAAGTATTGATGCTGTTGAAGCGATGGAGAAAAATATTGAAGGCTTTAACAGTAATGCACTAAACCTTCAAAAAACCATGGATAAATTTGATGGTTCTGTGGACCATACCTTTGAGAAGATCGATGCAGAACTAGGACAGGCAGTAGATAAATTGGCAGATTTTGCACGTATCATTTCTGAACAGAATGAATTGATACTGGAGAATACAGCAGCACTCAAACAGCAAGAAAAGTAAGAAGATGTTTAGAAAAGACAATACAAACGAAGAGAGTAACTTTTGGATATCTTATGCGGACCTCATGGCTGGATTACTTTTTGTTTTTATTTTACTCATAGGGGCGATTGTCTCCAAATCTATGATCTTAAAGACGGTTTTACATGATAAAGATGAAAATATTCATCTCTTAAGCGATGATCTGAACAGAAGCAAGGCATTGATAGACAAAACAGAACATGAACTTTCAGACAGTGAAAAAGCTCTGGCAGAAAAAGAAAAGTTACTTACACTCAGAAATGCACGTATAGAAAAAGATAAAGCCAAACTCACAGAAGCTGAAAAACTGCTTCAACTTAAAGATGCACGTATTGCCAAAGATCAACTGAAATTGGCAGAGAGTGAAAGAATGTTCAAGTTAAAACTTGATGAGATCAGTAAACTCAATAAAATGCTTCTTGAAGCCAATGCCAAAGAGAGTGCCCTTAGTGATAAAATTGTCATTGTGCAGACACTGCTGGATAAAAATAAAAAAGATTTAAAGAAGCAGGAAGAGGCACTGAATAAAAAGAAAAAAAGTTTAAAAGATTATGAAGGTAAAGTACTGGTACTTTCAAATGAATTGACGGATGCTAAAAATGCAGTGAAAATAAAAGATGAAAAACTTCTTACTTTACTCAATGCGATGGATGAAAAGAAAACAAAGTATGATGCACTTTTACAAAAACTTCAATCTCAAAAAGCGAAGATCAAATCACTTACCGGTATTAAATTACATGTTGTTGCTGCATTAAAAGAGGCATTGGGTGACAATATAGATATCGATAAAAAAAGCGGTTCATTGCGTTTGGCTTCAAATATTCTTTTTGGCAGTGGAGAGGCTACACTGAAGCCTGAAGCTAAAGTATCATTGAAAAAGGCATTTGAAGAGTATATAGGTACCCTGGTAAAAGATCCTGAGATCAAGACTCACTTAGATAAAATTATTATAGAAGGACATACAGACAGTGTCGGGTCTTATATATATAACTTGAACCTTTCACAAAAACGTGCACTGGCAGTCATGGAGTATCTGTTGACCTTGGACTTTACAAAAGAGCATAACATCAGACCATTGATGACTGCATCAGGCAGGGCTTATTTAGATGCAATCATGGTCAATGGTGTGGAAGATAAAAATGCTTCGAGAAGAATTGAAATTAAGTTCAGACTTAAGAATGAAGATGCAATGAATGAGATAGAAAAGGTATTAGATGCAAAATGATTTTGTACCCGTTCATTTAAAAGAGGCCAATGCAAATTTAGACAAACATGTACTGGCAGCTAAAAAAGAGAAGATCAACGACTTTAACCATAAAGAAAGATCTTTATGGCAAAAGTTTTTAGGTATTTTTACCCAATAGTGATTTAGTGACTCTCTGTCTTTCTCACAATATCTGCTCCGAGTGCTGAAAGTTTTCCTTCCAGATTGTCATAGCCACGGTCCAAATGGTAAATACGTCTTACATTGGTGGTGCCTTCTGCAACCATGGCAGCAAGTACAAGGGCTGAAGAGGCTCTCAGGTCTGTTGCCATGACATCTGCGCCATAAAGTTCTTCAACACCTTTGACTGCAGCAGTACTCCCCTTGAGCCAAATATCTGCACCCAGACGATTGAGTTCACTTACATGCATGAAACGGTTTTCAAAGAGGCGCTCTTCTATGAGGCTCTCTCCTTCTGCCATGACTGAGACAGCCATGAACTGTGCCTGCATATCTGTAGGGAAACCAGGGTACTCAATGGTGATCAGGTTGACAGGTTTGAGCTTCTCCGCAGGATATATGGTCATACTTGTTTCCTGAAGGTCAAAAGAGCAGCCCATGGACTCCAGTTTATCAATAGAAGCTCTTAAGTGTTCATGGTTGACATTGTCGAGGGTGATACTTGACTGGGTAATAGCACCTGCACAGAGATAGGTACCCGCTTCTATACGGTCGGGAATGATCTCTATCGTTTTAAACTGTAAAGGTTTTCCCGCCGTACCTTCAATACTCAGTTCATTGGTCCCTATGCCTTTTATAGTCACGCCTGCATCTGCTATCATTTCACAGAGTTGTACGACTTCAGGTTCTTTTGCCGCATTTACTATGGTCGTGGTGCCTTTTGCTAGGGCTGCAGCCATTACAATGTTTTCTGTGCCCCCTACAGTGATCTTGTCAAAGATGATCTTCGCACCATGCAGACCATTGGGTGCTTCAGCGCGTACATACCCGCCTTTGATCTCTATGTGTGCTCCCATCGCTTCAAGGGCTTTGAGGTGTAAGTCAATAGGGCGTTGTCCTATGGCGCATCCACCAGGCAATGAGACTTCACATTCACCAAATCTTGCAAGCAGGGGACCAAGTACCAAGATAGAAGCTCTCATTTGTGAAACGATCTCATAGACAGCTTTGGTTGAAGTAATATGTCCATTGTGAATATGTGCTACGGTATCTTGATGGTCTACTTTTCCCCCAAGCATACTAAGTAGTTTCAAGAGGGTTCGGATATCTACTACATTGGGTAAATTGGTCAGTGTCACTTCTTTATCGCTCAATATGGTTGCCGCAATAATAGGAAGGGCTGCATTTTTTGCACCAGATATTTTCACATGTCCACTTAACTTTTTACCACCCACAATCTCTAAATAATCCATCCATCTCATCCTCAAATAATATGCTAAGATTTTATCTAAAAATCGATTAGATGTCCCCTATAGGTGAGGCAGAATCAGATATTAATATTAAGTAATATGTATTTTCCGGGATCATTTTACATTAAAAAATAGAAAAATTGATATTATTCACTATAGTTTAATCATACTATTAGTTAATATGATGTATTATATTTCTTAATATATACTCATAGTAGGGCTGTAGGCCCCATTTTAAGGGAAGATGATGTCTAGTAGTTTAGATAAATTAAAAGCGTTAACAAGCCGCCTAGAAGACAAGTTGGAACAAAAAGGGAAAGTTAAATCTGTTCTGCCTTTAGAAAAAGAAGCTCAAGAAAGTATAGAAAATAAAACAGTTGAAAAATCTGTAATGAAAGTACTGAAACAGAAAACAGCAAGCAGTGACAGTATACGTAATGAGAATATAGCTCGGGTAAAAGAACTTTATGAGAAGCTAAAAATATTTGAAAAATCTCCAGATTTTGACACGATCTTTATCTATAAAGCAATGAACCTTTCAGGTATTGGATTAAAAGATGATGATTTTGCTCAGGTACGTGAGGGGAAATATATTCAAATTATTGCCATCACCTATGAGCCCGATAAGAATGGAAAGAAAAAGGCAAAAAACATCTCTTTAGGCTATTTTGGAAAAGCTGAAACTCTTGATAATACGTTAAAAAATGAAATTATAGAATTTGTATTACGCTGGCGTTATGAAAAAGCCTTTCAAAATGTTGAACACTATAAAGACCTTATTGATAAAATTGAAACACCCAGCCATACACTATTTTAAAAATTGGTCTGTTTTCCACTTTCTTAAATAAATAATTTGTTACAATCATCTTCTAACTTTACTACTTAGGATAACCATGCACCTCGACCTTATACCAGAAGCACTTTTAGTTCAACTGGGTTATGTTAAAAATGAGCAAACACTTAAACAAATGAATGCTATTATTGACAATACCAATGGTTTTGAGAAGTTTTCTCAGCACCTGCCTTCATTTAATGATGCCCTTGCTATAGAGAAAGGCTTCATAGCGATGTCTAATACAGAAGATTATTTAAAGATCAAATGTGATGTAGACAGCTCAGCCGATAACCTTTCTGCCTTTACCGCTTTGGTCAACCATTGGGCAGAAAAATATAAATTAGAACTCAAAAAAGTAGAAGACAAAAACACTTACTATATTATTGGTCAGCACTAATTGCCACTCAGTTCTCTTAATGAAGAGCAGCTTTCTGCTGCTACTGCACCTTTAGGCCATAACCTTATTATTGCCTCTGCAGGTACAGGGAAAACTTCTACGATCGTGGGACGCATAGCCCATCTTCTACAAAGTGGAGTAGAACCGTCAAGTATTTTGCTTTTGACCTTTACAAACAAAGCAGCTGGGGAGATGATAGCCCGTCTGGAACGCTATTTTCCTAAAAAAATTGTAAGTAAAATAGAATCTGGTACCTTTCATGCGGTGTCGTACCGCTGGCTCAAAGAGATTTACCCCAATTTGGCACTCAAACAGCCTGCTGAACTCAAAACACTCTTTAGAAGTATTTATGAAAAACGTAATTTTGAGCGTATGAACCTGAGCATGCAGCCTTTTTCTGCTACCTTCCTTTATGAACAGTATTCACTCTACCAGAATGCTTCATTGGAGACTTTTGATGTTTGGTTCTTGGAAAAA
>DQVY01000151.1 GCA_015661535.1 Sulfurovum sp.
CTTGATGATTAGCTGTTTATTTTCTCTTTGATCTCTTTGGCAATGGCAGAAATCTTTGTGATCTTTTGTGTATCACTCAAACTGTCATCCAGTAGCACTTTGACAAAGGCAGAACCGACAATGACGCCATCTACCCCTTTAGCTTTTTCTTGGGCAGTGTGTACATCTACCCCAAACCCGACATACACAGGTGTTTTGGTGAATGATTTAATATCTGTAATAATAGGCTGAAGGTCTTCACTTTTGCCTGACCCCGTAATACCTGCATACGCAACCAGATAGATGAACTTCTGCGCATCTGTCACGATCTGCTCAATACGGGCTTTAGAGTCTGTGGGTGCAATAAAATCTATGAGACTCATGCCTGCAGCTTCAACAGAAGGTTTGTAGGGTTTTGCTTCTTCAAAAGGAAGATCAGGGATAATAAAGCCATTGACCCCTGCTTTTTTTGCTTCAGCTATAAACCTATTCATTCCTTTGTGGTAAAAAGGGTTAAAGTATCCCATCCATAAGGTATCTATGTGTGGTGCTATCTGTGCTGAAGCTTCAAAAAGATGCTCAAGTTTAAACCCATTTTGCAGTGCTTTGAGGTTGGCTGCTTCGATGACAGGACCATCTGCAACAGGGTCAGAGAAAGGCATACCCAGTTCTAGTGTGTCTACGCCAGCTTCAGCCAAAGCCAAGGCAGCATCTACTGTAAACGCCAGAGAAGGGAAACCTGTAGTGATATATGCAACTAATTTCTTCAAATAAGACTCTTTTTGTGATAATTTTTAACATTATATGATAAAATGAGTAAAAATATAGCTTCAGCACCTAGGATTAAAAGAAAATCATGAGTATACATACCCCAAAAATAGAGAAAAAAGTTACTTTAACAAGCATAGCGAAGATGAAAGGTAAAGAGCCTATCACCATGGTAACCGCCTATGATGCACTCTTTGCGCAGCTTTTTGACGGTGAAGTGGAGATGATACTTGTAGGAGACAGTCTCAATATGAGTTTTTTAGGTAAAGAAGACACCCTCTCTGCCACAATGGATCAAATGATCTACCATACCCAGGCTGTCTGTAATGGTGCGAAATTGCCACTTATTGTGCTCGATATGCCTTTTGGTTCGTATACTTCTGAAGAGGTTGCCATACGAAATGCAAACAGAGCCTATCAGGAAACTGCTGCACAGGCGGTGAAAGTAGAAGGCGGGAAAGAGAGAGCACATATTGTTAAAGCATTAACACAAAACTCTATAGCCGTACTGGGACACATAGGGCTTATGCCACAGTTCTTACGTTCTGATGGCGGGTATAAGATACGCGGTAAAGATGCCGAAGATATCGCATCACTCATAGAAGATGCCAAAGCTTTGGAGGCAGCAGGGGCTTTTGCTCTTGTGGTGGAAGGGGTAAAAAGCGAAGCAGCCCAAGCCATTACCAAGGCAGTTTCTATTCCTACTATTGGCATAGGTGCAGGGAACTCTACAGATGGCCAGGTGTTGGTTTGGTCCGATATGTTTGGCTTTTTTGAGACATTTAAACCCAAGTTTGTGAAACAGTACGGTGAAGGTGCACAGATGATACGTAAGGGACTTGAAAACTACCGTAACGAAGTTAAAGATCGCAGCTTCCCTAATGAGGATTATACGTATTAATGGAACGTATGGTTGAGATAGAACGTTTTGATGAAGAGGTCTCTTATGAAGTGACACTACGCCCCTCTTCATGGGATGAATATATTGGGCAGGAGAAAATAAAAAAAAATTTAAAAGTCTTTATAGAAGCAAGTAAAAAAAGGTCAGAAGCCCTGGACCATATTTTGTTTTTTGGCCCTCCGGGTTTAGGTAAAACGACCATTGCGAACATTATTTCTACTGAGATGGGTGCTAACATTAAAACCACCGCTGCTCCGATGATAGAGAAGGCAGGGGATCTGGCAGCACTGCTTACAAATATTGAAGAAGGTGACATCTTGTTCATAGACGAGATACACCGTATGTCCCCAGCCATTGAAGAGATACTTTACCCTGCCATGGAAGATTTCCGTTTAGACATCATCATCGGTTCGGGACCTGCTGCCCAAACGGTAAAAATAGACCTGCCCCGTTTTACACTCATAGGCGCAACCACAAGAGCAGGGATGCTGTCAAACCCTCTACGTGAGCGTTTCGGTATGCACTTTCGTATGCAGTTCTATACCCCAAAAGAGTTAGAACAAATTGTGATGCAGGCTTCTCATAAATTAGACAAAG
>DQVY01000161.1 GCA_015661535.1 Sulfurovum sp.
CTTCTTTGGAATATGCAGATGTAGATGCCATCAAGGCAAAGCAAACAGCTAATAATGATGCTATCTACACCTGTCCTATGCATCCGGAAATTCAACAAAAAGGACCTGGTGCCTGCCCAAAATGTGGGATGGCACTGGAACCTATGGTAGCTGAAGCAGGTAAAGAAGACTCGTCAGAACTTGATGACATGACAAGACGTTTTAAGGTAAGTACCGTGCTTGCTTTACCTGTTTTCATCTTGGCTATGACAGCAGATTTGATGCCAAGTCTTTTACCCTCATGGCTAGGTATGTCTTTGGTACAGTGGATCACCTTTATTTTAGCGACCCCTGTAGTACTGTGGGGTGGTTGGCCATTCTTTGTACGCGGGGTAAACTCTGTCAAAACAATGAACCTCAATATGTTTACGCTTATTGCACTTGGCGTAGGTGCTGCCTATCTCTATAGTTTAGTAGCACTCTTTTTCCCCAGTGTTTTTCCTCCAGCAATGCAGATGGAGGGTGGAATAGTAGATGTCTATTTTGAAGCTGCCGCAGTCATTGTGACTTTGGTACTTTTAGGTCAAGTCCTAGAGCTACGTGCCCGTTCACAAACCAACACCGCCATACAGATGCTTCTTGGACTTGCACCAAACACAGCACGTATCGTAAGAGAAGACGGCAGTGAAGAAGATGTGCCTTTAGAAGAAGTGCTTGTAGGTGACATTTTACGCATTCGTCCAGGAGACAAGATACCTGTAGATGGTGTCGTTACCGAAGGCGAAAGCAACATCGATGAATCTATGGTCACCGGTGAGCCAATCGCCATTGCGAAAAAAGCAGGTGACAAAGTCATAGGTGCCACAGTCAATGCCACAGGTTCATTACTCATACGCGCCGAAAAAGTAGGTGCTGACACCCTGCTTTCTCAAATTGTTGAGATGGTAGCCAATGCGCAGCGTTCACGCGCACCTATTCAAAAACTTGCAGACACAGTCTCTGGGTACTTTGTACCTATTGTAGTACTCATCGCAGGTCTTGCCTTTGCAGGATGGTACATCTGGGGACCTGAACCTAAATTAGCTTATGCGGTGGTATCTGCTGTTGCGGTACTGATCATCGCCTGTCCTTGTGCCTTAGGTTTGGCCACACCTGTTTCCATTATGGTGGGTACGGGTAAAGGTGCTTCTGTGGGTGTACTCATTAAAAATGCAGAAGCCTTGGAAGTATTGGAAAAAGTAGATACCTTAGTCGTTGACAAAACAGGAACCCTCACTGAGGGGAAACCAAAACTTGTTACCGTGGAAGTAGAAGAAGGTGTTGAAGAAGCTTTACTTCTAAAAGTAGTGGCTACCTTAGAACAGTCGAGTGAACACCCTTTGGCAGAAGCCATTGTAGAAGGCGTAAAAGAGAGAGGCATCACACTTACTAAAACAGAAGAGTTTCAATCTGTCACAGGTGAAGGCATTACAGGAGTGGTTGATGGCATAAAAGTTGCCATAGGTAACTATAAACTTCTAGAAGGTTTAGGCATAGATGTCAATACCTTACAAAGTCGTGCCCAAAGCCATAGAAAAGAGGGACAAACAGTCATACTCATTGCTATTGAAGGTAAGGCAGCAGGTATTATAGGGGTGATGGATCCTATAAAAGAGAGTACACCTGAAGCCATTGCGAAACTTCATAAACAAGGTATCACCGTAGTGATGCTCACAGGAGACAATGCTATTACAGCACAAGCCGTCGCATCTAAATTAGGCATAGACATAGTAGAAGCAGAGGTCTCCCCTGAAGACAAAGCGCGCATTGTCACAGAACTTCAAGAAGAAGGTAAAATGGTAGCCATGGCTGGCGATGGTGTCAACGATGCACCAGCCCTTGCTAAAGCCCATGTAGGTATAGCTATGGGTACCGGTACAGATGTCGCCATGGAAAGTGCAGGCGTCACCTTGGTCAAAGGAGATCTTATCGGTATCGTCCGTGCCATCAGACTAAGCCATGCTACCATGGCAAACATTAGACAAAACCTCTTCTTTGCTTTTGTCTATAACTCATTAGGCGTGCCTATTGCTGCAGGTGTGTTGTACCCGGTATTTGGGATTCTCCTTTCACCCGTCATTGCCGCAGCGGCTATGAGTTTTTCTTCAGTTTCTGTTATTTCCAACTCATTACGGCTTAGAAATTTGAAGTTATAAATTATAAATAGTGTAGAATACAGAACAAGGAAGCAAAATGAAAATACTACTCATGGAAGATGATCCTGTTCTTGGAAGTATCATAGAAGATTATCTTCTTCAATATTATGACACGCAGAGAGCATTTGATTCTGCTGAAGCACAGACGTTGATAGATGAAGCCTCTTATGATCTTTTTATCTTTGATATCAATGTCCCGGGGAAAAGTGGCATTGCCCTGCTCGAAGAAATCCGTTCTTTCAACAATACCACACCTGCCATCATCATCACGGCGTATGAAGACACAAAACATCTGCAAAAGAGTTTTAAAGCAGGTGCCCATGACTACATTAAAAAACCTTTTGAATTGGAAGAACTTAGACTGCGCATAGAAAAAAGCAAAATACTTTTTCATATAGAACAGGAAGAGTCTATTGAGTTGAATGAAACATTGACCTATTATCCTAAAAAAAGGGTGGTCAGTGACGGCACAACAGAGCAAAGCCTTAAACCCAAAGAGATGGAGATACTCGAATACTTCCTTTCCCACCCTCACCGACTGATCTCACAGGAGGAACTAATGCAAAACATCTGGGAATTTGACCAAATGCCAAGTGATGCAACCCTGCGCTCCTACATACGAAAACTCAGAGAGATCATCGGTGCCGACAAGATCAGCACACAAAGAGGTGCGGGGTATAGGTATGAATAAAATAGACATACAAGAGATGGAAAACTATTTTGACAAAACCTTTGAACTCAGGTATTCGTGGGTTTAAAGCAAATATCATTTTTGATGAAAACTACAATATCACTGGAAGAGCAAAAGAATTATGGGTCTTTTTTGACATAGAAAAAAAGAAGACCTGCCAAAATACACCCAGATTTTAAAGAGAAACGGGGATCTTATGACAAAGGAAGCATTGATCACGACATCAGCAATAAGATTGAAGCTATAGACTCTCCTGCCTATATCAAAGAATTTAAAGTCAATATGTATGACACCCACAGCAATAAAGTATGTGCCACAGGTAAAACAATTTATATTAAGGGCACCTCTAAACCAATATTACGCTAAAATACATTTAATCTAACACTAAAGAGCACTATGCGTTTAAAATCTATCTTTACCAACAGCTTTGGCATCTTATTTTCCCGTATTACTGGCTTAGGCCGGGATGTCCTTATGGCCTCTGCACTGGGTGCTTCGGTCTGGTCTGACATGTTCTTTGTTGCCTTTAAACTGCCTAACCTTTTTCGTCGTATTTTTGCCGAAGGTGCGTTTACCCAGGCATTTATGCCCTCTTTTGTAGCCAGCCGGCATAAAGGGGTCTTTGCCACTGCCATCTTTTTAAGATTTTTGCTCTTTTTAATGGCTTTTTCTCTGCTCATTACTTTTTTTCCGGAACCCATTACCAAACTTTTAGCCTGGGGATGGGATGCTGAGCAGATAGCCACTACCGCCCCGCTCACCTCCATCAATTTCTGGTACCTTGACCTCATTTTCATTGTCACCTTTTTGGCTACCCTGCTGCAATATAAAGAGCATTTCGCTACCACAGCCATGTCTACAGCATTGCTTAACATCTCTATGATAACAGCCTTATGGCTTTACATGAGAGAAGACCCAAAAACAGTGGCCTATGCCTTAAGTTTTGCCGTACTTATTGGTGGTGCTTTACAGATTTCTGTACATCTCATCACCCTTTACAATTTTAAACTGCACAGACTGCTTCTGGGTGGATGGAAATACCGAAAGGTCAAAGATGTGGAAGAGGAGAAAAAACATTTTAATTCACTTTTTATACCGGGTATCTTGGGAAATTCCACCCCTCAGATCTCTGCATTTATTGACACTATTTTAGCCACATTTCTGATGACGGGGTCTGTCTCTTACCTCTTCTATGCCAACCGTGTTTTTCAACTTCCTCTTGCCATTATCGCTATTGCAACAGCTACGGTACTTTTCCCTGCTGTGTCAAAAGCACTGAAGAACAACCATGAAACAGAGGCCTACAAAAATTTAAACCAGGCATTTTGGCTGCTTGCCTTTTTACTCGGTGCATCCATGATAGGAGGCATACTGCTGGCAGAACCCATTGTATGGCTGCTCTTTGAAAGAGGCAAATTCACCTCCATGCAAACACTCGAAACCGTCAATGTACTGCGCATGTACATGATAGGCCTGCTGCCTTTTGGTCTGGCAAAACTCTTTTCCCTCTTCCTCTATGCTTCACACCGTCACAAAAAAGCAGCCAAGATTGCCGTCTATTCTCTCATTACCTCTGTCTCCTTCTCTCTCATCCTCATGCACCCTCTCGGTGCTTCTGGTCTGGCTTTAGCTGGAAGTATAGGGGGTTGGGTACTGTTTATTTTTACCGTCAAAGAGGTAGGAACCAATAGGTTTTTAGATATTATCAAGTCTAAAAGATCTTTTTATTTTGTGGGGATGATGCTTGTTTTTTCTGCCATGATGTATTTTTTAAATGCATGGATCTTAACCTTTATACGATAAATTTTCATTCATTTTCTAAAATTCCTAATTCCTAATTCCTAATTCCTAATTCTTTGTGTATAATCACAACAATAAAACCAAAGGTCATCCATGCATATCTACGACAGCGCACAAAAAACAAAACTCCCTTTTGAACCTATCAAATCTGGTGAAGCAAGTATTTATGTTTGTGGACCAACGGTGTATGACGATGCACACCTTGGACATGCACGTTCTTCTCTGGCCTTTGACCTTCTTTCACGTACCCTTAAAGCACTTGACTATAAAGTGACTATGGGAAAAAACTTCACCGACATCGATGACAAGATCATCAAAAAAGTAGAGGCTACAGGGAAAAGTATGGAGGAGATCACTACTTACTACATAGCGCGTTACCTTGAAGAGATGGCTGCACTGGGTGTACAACGTGCAGACATCGAACCAAAAGCAACCGAATCACTTGAAGCCATTGAAAAGATGATACAAAACCTCATTGACAAAGACATTGCCTATGTCATCTCGACAGGTGATGTCTATTTTGATACCTCTAAAGATGCGGCCTACGGGAACATCTCTCACCGTGTCGCAGAAGATGAAGATGCACAAAGCCGCGTAGTACACACATCTGAAAAACGAAACCCTAAAGATTTTGCCCTCTGGAAAGCTTGTAAAGGAAATGAAGATATCTGTTTTGACACTGCCTTTTCGCGTGGTCGTCCAGGTTGGCACATAGAGTGTTCTGCTATGATAGAAAAACATTTTACTGGCTCTGAAAAATACAGCATTGACATTCACGGTGGCGGTGCTGACCTTCTTTTCCCACACCATGAAAATGAAGCAGCACAAAGCCGCTGTGCCACAGGCCATGAACTCTCAAAATACTGGATGCATAATGGTTTTGTACAGATAGACGGAGAAAAAATGTCGAAGTCTTTAGGCAACTCCTTTTTTCTTAAAGATGCGCTAAAGATCTATGATGGTGAAGTCTTGCGTTATTACCTAAACTCTGTGCATTACAGAAATGACTTTAACTTTTCAGAAGAAGATCTACAAAAGTCTAAAAAAAGACTAGACAAACTCTACAGACTAAAAAAACGCGTCTCACCGGGGAAAGCATCTCTGCCAAACAAAAACTTTAAAAAGTCACTTCTGGATGCGATGGGAGATGACTTAAACATCTCCATCGCCTTAGCAAACATAGACGAACTCATTAGTATTACCAACGATGCTTTAGATGCAAACCCTAAAGACAAAGGTTTAAAAAAAGAGACCTTGGCAAACATAGCCTTTATCAACACACTTTTAGGCTTTGGCGGGAAAGAACCTTTTTCTTACTTCCAAATTGGGGTAGATGAAGCCCTGAAAGAAGAGATAGAGACTTTAATCAATGAACGCCTCAAAGCTAAAAAAGAGAAAGATTTTGCACGTTCAGATGCCATCCGCGATACACTCAGTGAAAAAGGTATTGCTATTATGGATACCACAGAGGGTACACTTTGGGAAAAAGCCTAAGGTTAAAGAAGTAGCCTATAACGCAAACCATGTTATAATATAGGATATTATATGCAAGGCCAATCATGTTAAAAATATTTTTCTTATCTCTACTGTTGCTCTCTTTTTCATACGGGAACAGTGAAAAAGATTATCCTTTTATGGGAATCTCTCTTTCCACTCAAAATATTTCTCCCCTGTTGGAAGATGCCTCCTGGAAAGGTGGTATCGCAGTAAAATATGGTCAACAGTCACTTGACTGGAGAACCAGCTTCACCCTTGACTATGCACAGGACACATACTTTGGCGGCAATATAGAGATAGACAAAATACTTTTAGACAATATGTTCGGTACAGCCAAACTCAGACCCTACCTGGGGGCTGTCGTCGGATATATGTCTTACGATGACAAAAACCTCAATATACCGTTAAACCCCACCCCTGAGGAACAAGAACTTTATAAAGAAAAAAACGGTTTCTATTTTGGTGGCGCTTTTGGCTTTATCATCTATGCCACAAATGATGTCGATATAGACATCAGTTACCACTACTATAAAGTACAAAACCTGAACTTTCTCGATGACCTTCACGGGGCAACACTGTCGCTACATTATTTCTTTTAAATCCATAGGAGCTTAGCCTTGTCATTTTTTTCTTACCAAACCCTCAAAAAAGTCCTTTTTAAACTGGACCCCGAAACTGCCCATACCCTTGCAGGAATCGGACTTCGAAGCATTGCACACTGCCCGACACTTCTGCGTTATGTTAAAAACCAATATTTTGTCACACACCCTATCCTTCAACAAGAGATCTTCGGAAGAAAATTCCAGAACCCTGTTGGCTTAGGTGCAGGTTTTGACAAAAACGGGCAATACATCACTGCTATGCCAACCATGGGTATGGGGTTTACAGAGATAGGTACTGTCACACCAAAACCACAAGACGGTAATGCAAAACCAAGACTTTTTAGACTCATAGAAGACCAATCCATCCAAAATGCTATGGGCTTCAACAACAAAGGCAGCTACTATATGTTGCAGCGTCTTAAAAAGCTCTACTTTTTTGACTACCCTATAGGTATTAACATCGGAAAGAACAAACTTACCGCTGAAAATGATGCTTTAGATGATTATGAACTACTATTTAGAGCCTTTAAAGACTATGGTGACTACATTGTCATCAACATCTCTTCGCCTAACACCCCAGGCCTAAGAGACCTTCAGAATGAAGCCTTTATCAAAGCTATCTTTGCCTTGGCAAAAGAGATCACCTCCCAACCTGTGCTGCTTAAAATTGCGCCGGACATGGAAGCAGAGGCGGCCATTGCTTTATGTCAAACAGCTGTAGAAGCTGGTGCAGCGGGGATCATCGCTACCAATACCACCATAGACTATTCGCTCACGGAACATGCCAAAGACTTTGGTGGTATTTCTGGAGCACTGCTTACAGAAAAATCGTACCAGCTTTTCAGAGCCATAGGAGAAGCACTCTATGGAAAAACCCTGCTCATATCCGTAGGCGGCATAGATTCTGCAGAAGAAGCCTACAGACGCATTAAAGCAGGTGCTTCACTTGTACAGGTCTACTCCATGTTGGTCTACAAAGGACCGGCACTCATTAAAGAGATAAACGAAGGACTCATCCACTTGTTAAACAAAGATGGATACACTCATATCTCAGAAGCTATTGGCGCAGATTGGAAATAGCTACATAGGGTGCAATTCATTGCACCTTATGATACATGGTGCAATGAATTGCACCCTACGGAGAAACAAACATGAATACAAAACAAACAATTAAAAAATCAATCTTAGGACTGATACTATTTACAGGATTAACCATGGCAAACTCACTACCAAAACACTACACTAAAACACTCGACAACGATATGCAGATCGTTGTTATTCCTATGGACAATGACTCAGGTGTGATCACCACAGACATCTACTATAAAGTAGGAAGCAGAAATGAGACTATGGGTAAAAGTGGTATGGCACACATGCTTGAGCACCTAAGCTTCAAATCTACAGATAAACTTAAAGAGGGTGAGTTTGACACGATTGTAAAAAGTCGTGGCGGGGTGAACAATGCTGCTACCGGTTTTGACAAAACACACTATTACATTAAAACAGCCTCTAAAAACCTGGCACTCAGCCTTGACCTCTTTTCGGAACTTATGCACAACCTTAAACTTACCGATGAGGAGTTTCAAAAAGAGCGTGATGTCGTAGCAGAAGAGAGACGTTTACGTACAGACAATAATCCTATGGGCTACCTCTATTTTAGAGTTTTCAACACGCACTTCACCTACCACCCTTACCACTGGCTGCCTATTGGCTTTATGGAAGACATACTTTCATGGAAAATTGAAGACATCAGAGACTTTTACAGCCGTTATTATCAACCGAGCAATGCCATCTTGATCGTAGCCGGTGACATTGACCCCGAAGAGGTATTTAAAGAAGCCCAAAAATATTTTGGGAAGATCAAAAATGAACACAGCATTCCAAAAGTCACTGCCATTGAGCCAAAAGTAGACGGAGCAAAACGCGCCATACTCCACAAAGAGAGTAACAAGGTAGACACCCTTGCCATTACCTACTCTATTCCCAATTATGAGCATGATGACCAAGTAGCACTTTCAGCCATTAGCCACATTTTAAGTTCAGGTAAAAGTTCATGGTTTGAAAAAACCATTGTCAACGACAAACAACTTGCCAACCAAGTCTATGGTTACAATATGGAACTTACCGACCCGGGTGTGTTTCTTATTATGGCAATGGCTGCTCCCACAGCAAAAGTTGAAGATCTGGAAAAAGAGATCTTAGTTCAGCTTGAGAGGCTCAAA
The DNA here is from genome assembly GCA_015661535.1 of Sulfurovum sp. Lineage (GTDB taxonomy): Bacteria > Campylobacterota > Campylobacteria > Campylobacterales > Sulfurovaceae > Sulfurovum. Next base: position 8,987 of record DQVY01000161.1, read on the forward strand.
AAAGGTGAGGTAACCCAGGCAGAACTAGACAAAGTAAAGATCAACACCAAAGCAGAATTCATCTACTCCTTAGAGAGTTCTTCTTCTGTTGCAGGACTTTATGGAGACTATTATGTCAAGGGGAATATCCAGCCTTTACTTGAATATGAAGATAAATTAGATAAAATTACACTCAAAGATATTAGCGAGACAGCCAAAAAGTATTTTGATCATAATTTTTCAACCACCGTCATACTAAAAAAGAACAACTAGGAAAACAAAATGCAACACTATATAACCGGTGCAACCACCGCACTCATTACTCCATTTAAAAATGGTACCTTAGATGAGCCAACCTTTGCATCACTCATCAAAAGACAGATCAACAATGGCATAGATGCTGTTTGTCCTGTAGGTACCACAGGCGAATCTGCAACCTTAAGCCACGATGAACACAAACGCTGCATAGAGATAGCAGTAGAAGTCTGTAAAGGTACTGGTACAAAAGTCCTTGCAGGTGCAGGCTCAAATGCAACACATGAAGCCATAGACATCGCCAAACATGCTGAAGCCTGTGGCGTTGATGCCATCTTTTCTGTAAGCCCTTACTACAACAAACCAAGCCAGGAAGGCCTTTACCAACACTACAAAGCCATTGCATCAGCGGTAAAAGTACCTTTTATGCTTTACAATGTACCAGGACGTACAGGGGTTGACATCTTGCCGGGCACAGTGAAAAGACTTTTTGATGATGTTGAAAATATCATGGGTATCAAAGAAGCCACAGGGTCTATTGAAAGAACA
>DQVY01000239.1 GCA_015661535.1 Sulfurovum sp.
AAATATTGATCTGAAATATTTTATTATTTGAATTTTTCTGATACAATCTATTATGAGGCTATAGGATCTATCTGCCTGAAGGGTGTTTAGATACCGTGTACTTCATGCTGTCATTACATGTCAGCTAATTTATTATAGGAGAAATTATTATGGAAAAAGAAACGAAAGCAAAACTAGAGCAAGTTGTAGAACTTGTAAACAAGGCAATGTCAGATCCGGATATTGAGATTGAATATTGTATCCCTGAGGTAGCAACAACGGCAGATACCTGTGATGTATCGGGAGATCCTTATATATTGGTCAAGTATGAAGTGTCTGCGACCATAGTAAAAACACGTAAAATACGTTTAGGAAGAACTGCCTTGTTAAATTCTGCAGAAGAGATAGCCAATCAAACGACTTTCTCCATAGAAGAATTTAAATCAGAAATAGAAGCCGGTGAGATCAACTAAGAACAACTATAGATACAGGAGTATATTATGAATGTAGAATTACAAGAAAAACTGGAAGATGTTGTAGATTTAGTGAGTAAAGTATTGGTAAATCCTGATATTGAACTGGATTACGAAATTCCTTCTGTTGCGATGACAGGAGAAAGTACTGAAATGGTTAAGGGTGATCCGTATATTATACTTAAATATACGCTGGGTGAGTCACATGTGCAAAAACAAAAAATACCTATTAAGAGCAATTACCTTAAAAAAACACCAGAAGATCTGGCAAACCTTATTACTTTCTATATAGAACAATTCATTATGGAAATTGAATCTGTAGAATACGGTGCACAATAAGCACATGTATTAAAAACCAGAGGATACTTTCTCTGGTTTATCTCTCACTCTTTACCTATCAAACTCATAGTAGCTTTATGTTAAAATATTTCAATTCAATACTAATGGTGAAATATGGCATCTAAAGAGATAGAGTATAAAAACAAAACTTTTCAACTTTCCTACGAGTTGGTCAATCCAACACAAGATCAAGTACTGCTGGTTCTTCATGGCTGGGGAAGCAATAAAGAGATCATGAAACAGGCTTTTGGTGCAACACTGACAGAGTATAAACACATTTATCTTGATATGCCGGGTTTTGGTAAAAGCAGCAATGCTATGATACTGACCACGGAAGATTATGCTCGCATCGTGCAACTTTTTTTAGATACGCTTGGGGTGACAGCAACGATTGCGATGGGACACTCTTTTGGCGGGAAAGTCTCAACACTTTTACATACGCCTTGCCTTGTACTCCTGTCGTCTGCGGGTGTAGTGACAGAAAAACCATGGTCAATTAAGCTCAAAATTGCCACTGTTAAATTTTTAAAACCACTTGGTATGACTTTTATACGTGATATGTTTAAGAGTAAAGATGTGGAAAATATGAGCCATGAAATGTATGAGACCTTTAAAAATGTTGTAGATGAAGACTTTGAAGCTTCTTTTGCAAAAAGTAGAAGTAAAGCCCTCTGTTTTTGGGGTGAAGAAGATACAGCAACACCGCTTTATACAGGAGAGAAAATAGCAGCTCTTATAGAGAACTCTGAATTTTACCCTTTGGATGGTGACCACTTTTTCTTTTTGAAACATGCGCAGTTTATAGCACAAACCATCACAAAAAAATGCAAGGAAGCAACACAATGATGATAGCAGTTAATTTTATATTTTATGGACTTTTTCTTTTGGCAATGGGGTATTATGTTATTACCAATTTACAGTGGTACAGCTATAAATTGAACCGTGTGCTTTTTCACCATACCAAAACATGGTGGCATTTTGTCTATTTCCTGATTCCTTTTACACTCTATATGTTGGTGAGTTATACAAGCAGCTATGGTTTTGTAGTGAGTATTGCCTATTTGGGACTGTTGTTTCAATGGTATAGAGGATTAGATAAACCGCTTGTGTGGACAGGCAGGGTCAAACGTTTCTATGCGGTGATGATACTCTTTGGGGTATTTATCACCTTTGCTCTAGGACATTTTACTGTGATCATTCCTATATTTTTGGCGTACTTTATTTCACTTTTTATAGAAAAAATGCTTTTTAACGGCTTTAAGGTCAAGGCAGAACAGAAAATAGAGTCTATGAAGGATCTAACCATTGTAGGCATCACTGCGAGTTATGGAAAGACCAGTATTAAAAACTATATTGAGCATATTTTAAAAGCCAAATACAAAACTTATGCTACCCCGCGTTCGGTCAATACACTCGGCGGTGTCATGAAAGACATAAATGAAGACCTGCCTGAAGATACAGAAGTTTATGTGGTGGAGATGGGTGCAAGAGGAGAGGGTGACATTGGGGAGATATCTACCTTTGTGAACCCACATTATGTGGTAGTAGGGAAAATAGGTCCTGCACATATTGAGTACTTTAAAACGATGGAGAACATCCGCAATACGAAAATGGAGATACTTAAAACTGCGCGCCTTAAAACAGCCTGGGTACATGAGAGTGCTATGGTGAAGCCAGAAGCGAATGTACATACCTTTGGTGAATTGGATCATTTAGATATACGTAGCAATGTGGCAGCGCCGGAGTACATTATAAAAGATGTAGACGCGACATTGGAGAGTACAAGTTTTACCTTGATGGATGTACGTTACACTGCAAGTATTTTGGGTGCTTTTAATGCTATGAATCTAGCTGCAGCAGTGCTCGTTGCCAAAGAGCTGGGACTCAGCGATGAGGAGATACAAAAAGGACTTTCTACATTAGAGCCGGTAGCACATAGACTGCAGCGTATTGATGCAGGAGGCAAGGTCATACTTGATGACTCTTACAATGGCAATATAGATGGTATGATGGCTTCTTTTGATCTTGTTTCAAGTTATGAAGGTCGGAAAGTGGTCATTACCCCGGGCTTGGTTGAAGTGGACGATGCACTGAATGTACAGGTAGCACAACGGGCCAATGAAGTCTTTGACCTGGTTGTGGTGACAGGTGACTTGAATTATGCTATCTTTAAAGAGTATGTAGATGCTGAAAAGTTAGTGAAACTGGCTACAAAAGCGGGCATGGAAGAGATGTTGGTAGAGCAGACCAGAGTGGGTGACTTGATACTTTTCGCAAATGATGCACCCTCATTTGTTTAAAACTACTTTGAATCTTTTTCCATACGTTTGAAAAAGAGTTCATGGTGTGCACTCTTCAGTGTAATACCTTCTACCCCATATTTTTTATCTTCTCTTATACTAAACCCCTCATTCACTGTTTCCTGTAAGCGTTTGCTGACATAGCGATGTATGTTTTGTCTGCATGCCATTCTTGTCGATACCAGCATAGCACTTAAGGTGTTGTTTGGATCTTTTTTCAAGGTTCCGGTAATACGGTTGCATCCGTCAAAACCACTGAGAAACATTTTGTCTGCATCAAAATCCAGTATGGCTCTGGCTTTTCGTACCTCATTACCATCCATAACACGTAAATGCCAGCTTCCTGAGAGTGTACTTAGGTCAACAGGGTTGGCAGAAACAGAGAGGGCAAGCAGAGTAGCTAAAAAGAGCATTTTTTTGTGAAACATTCAAAACTTCCTTAAGGGTTATTTTTGATAGTATAATAGATATTATTTAATGGAGTATAAATGAGAGTTCTTTTTCTATTTTCTTTACTGTTTACGATGCTATTTAGCGCAGAGATACACCTTACAAAAAAACAGGCGAATTACATTGCCAAAAAAGTATGGCAGAACGAGGGTGCAGGGCTTGATAAGTACCTGGTGCATTGGAATGAGGGGGAAGATTTTGCTTCTGTGGGCATAGGACATTTTATATGGTTTCCCAAAGGACATACCGAACGTTTTAGAGAAGTGTTTCCTATGGTAGTGGCTTACATGGAGCAAAAAAAAGTAAAAATGCCTTCATGGCTTAACAGTAAAACTCCTTTGCCATGGAAAAATAAAATAGATTTTTATAAAGCAAAAAAAGCGCAAACAAAAAAGTATAGAGAACTCTTTGCTTTACTGAAGTCTACCATGTCCTATCAGGCAGAATTTATGGCTCAGCGTCTAAGTCAGGCACTGCCCCAAATGTTAGAAAGTATCGATGATCCTAAAAAAAAGGCCTTGGTTAAAAAACGTTTTTATGAAGTGATGCATAATAAAGACGACAGTATCAATGAAAGAGGCCTGTATGTACTTTTGGACTATACCAACTTCAAAGGAGAAGGCACACTTGAAAGTGAACGTTATAAAGGGCAGGGGTGGGGGCTTTTACAGGTACTTGAACATATGGACCCCAAAGTGTCTAACAAACAAAAAGCCTTTGCAGAGTCTGCAAGTCGTATGCTGAGTCGCCGTATTAAGAACTCACCACCTGCTAGAGGAGAAGAGCGTTGGAGAAAAGGATGGAATGTACGTTTAAAGACGTATTGGCAGTAATATGATATGCTTTAAATATCCTCAT
>DQVY01000006.1 GCA_015661535.1 Sulfurovum sp.
ATACATAGCATCACCTTCATTAAGTAACAATTTATGGTAAGTATAGAACTTGCGTGTGTATTGGGTGTGTATTTTATATTTCTTCTACATCTGCCAAAGTCAACGCAAATAAAACATTGACATTATGGGACAGAAGAACTTTTTGTGCCTCTTGCAAAGTAATACCTGTGGTAATGATGTCATCTACCAAGATCACATCAATATTTGACTTTCCGGTGTAGACAAAATTTCGTGGGTTTTCCAGACGAAACTGTAAACTCTTTCCCGAATAGTTCACTCTGTTTTGTGCCATCAATGCACTGTGTTGGGGTATGGCATAAGGTCTTTTCATAGCTCTTGTAAGTAAGGCTACATGTGCATAACCATTCTTGACCATTTCATCTATACCCACAATATATACATCTCTGTCATCAGACTCAACGAACTCTTCTATAAAAGGTTTTACTGTCATCTCTGCCAGTACTTTATAGATACGGTACCCTTCAGGCTTATGTTTGGTATGCAGTAGTGATTCAAGTGTGCTGTATCTAAAGAAACTGATGACATCCAGGGTACCAACTGTACGTGTTTTTATGTTTGCTACAAAGAGTTCTGCAATGCATTGTTTGCATAAGACCCGAAGACTTAATTTTGAACAGGCATAACAGCGCATACAAATACCTATGGAATAATATGATCAAGAGCCTCAACAGCCCCCATAGGAAGTGCTATCTCAGCATCAAAACTCTCTCTAGGATTGATGCGTATGAGGGGCACATCAAATCTTTGGGTTATCTGTTTGGAAGTATTTCGTACTGTAGGTACCGCTGTTCCTGCTCCCAGTTCTACTATGGCCAGTTTTCCACCTTCGGCTTCTATTGTATCCATCCATGAGACCAATTTTTCTCTTTGTGCATTGCTACGGGAATACTCCCAGGAAAAGTCACCAAACATTAAAATGTTGGGTCTTGCCATAGCACCGCAATAAAGACATGAGGGTAAGGGTTCTTTTGCTTTAAACCCCTCTTCTATCTCTATGACTGTATCTTTTGCTGACCACAACTTACCTTGACAATTATGGATACATTGCAGAGTATGAATACTGCCGTGGCACTCCATGATAGATGCTTCTTCAAAGCCCGCTTTTTGAAACTGTCCGTCCACATTTGAAGTAAAAATAAAACTTTTATATTTTTTAGTATTAGAGAGTCTAAGAAGTTTTTTAAAACCCTCATGCGGTACCGTATCACGGTAAAGATGCAGTCTATGCCCATAAAAAGCCCAAGCAAGTTGAGGATCATTCTCAAACCATTCAGGGTTGGCCATCTCTTCAAATTGTAAGCCCAGCTCTTTGGCTTTGGGATACGCCTGCCAAAATCCTTCAACACCTCTAAAGTCGGGTAAACCAGAGTCCACGCCCATCCCTGCTCCCGCAGTAATAAAAAGTGCATCTGCATCTTCAAGTATCTGTTTGGCTTTTTTAAATTTGTCTGTGAGTTCTTTTATAGGTTTCATTGGAAGATCATATCATTATAGAGTAAGATTGTAAGTTATTTTCCAATGGCAGTAGCCCCTGATCCCTTCAAGAGAAAACTGTTTGCTGCAAAGAACAAATGTATTGGA
>DQVY01000295.1 GCA_015661535.1 Sulfurovum sp.
CATGGTAAAAAAGGTATGATAGGTACCATGCCGGTATATCCATATGTTACAGACAAAGAAATTGAAGCTATTGCTGAGTATCTAAACAGTTTAAAATGATTAAAGACTTCATCGTTTTAACGAAGTTCGTTCTCTCCTTCGCAGTGAGCCTCTCGGCTCTCTTTGCCTACATTATGGCAAAGGGCGAAATAGGAGGGGATATGTTTCTTGCAACCTTCTCTGTACTACTTGTAGCAATGGGAGTTTCTACCCTAAATCAAGTACAAGAGTATAAAGAAGACTCCAAGATGGAAAGAACAAAAAATCGTCCTATTGCTGCGGGGAGAATGTCACCTACAACGGGTATAGTGATTGCTGCTGTACTCATTGTACTTTCTATGCTCTCAATCTACTCTTTGCTTGGTTTCACCGGTGTGAATATTTTTATGTTTGCCTTTATTTGGTATAACGCGATGTATACGCCATTGAAAAAAAAGTCTGCTTTGGCAGTGGTTCCCGGTGCTATTTTAGGTGTGATCCCTCCTGCTATCGGTTGGCTTGTTGCCGGGCATAGCTTAATGGAGTTGGAATTTATTGCCTTGGCACTCTACTACTTTATTTGGCAGGTACCGCACTTTTGGTTACTTGTCATGCTGTTTCATGGAGACTATAAAGATGGAGGCTACCCAACAGCTATGCGTTTGTTTGGGCAGGCCAGCCTACAACGATTGACCTTTGTATGGCTTATCTTTACCATTCAAGCAGGCATCTTTTTGGTTTCAATATTTGAACCATACACGGCTACAATGTTATTGACCGTATTGGTCGGTATCTGGGCATTTATTTCATCGTTAGAATTACTACGTGAAAGATTTGAGCTTAAAAATGCAAAACAGGTATTTTGGAAGATCAATGCAGCTTTTTTAGGCATTATTATTCTTCTTAGTATTGACGAATACATCAAACACCATATATCTTAATGTAAAACCAAAGTTTTAGGCTTTGGTTTACTCTGCCATGTTATTATTCTTATAAATTACATACTAAAGGATTTTTCTTGAAAGAAGAAATATTTTCACTACAAACAATGTTGAAGTCACTTTATAAAGTGAATAATGGAAAGGTACAAAAAAGAATACTGTTTGATCAGGCACCTATAGGCGGTATTGGGAGAATATGGGTGATACTTTTTTTTATTTCTTTACCAATACTTCTTTTTGCAGGTATATTTAACCCTACTGTATTTGCTATGCTGGGCATAGCGCAAGCCATTATCTTTTATATTGTATTTTTATCTATGGTGATGATCATGGTTATTGCCCTTACTTTTATCAATAACAATAAAGTCATCAGACAGATCACACCTTCATGGAAAGCATTATTTCCTACAGTTGACTTGAAACAAGTACTCTCATCCGGGACAACTGCTTACACAGAGTTTTTACCTTTTTACAGTGAACTTTTAAGATCAAATGTGGATGAAGCAACATTGGTAGAAAAATTTAAAGACAAATTTATGCAAATGCAAACAGAAAACAAAGAGATATTTGAAGCGATGAATAGGGACTTGATCG
>DQVY01000193.1 GCA_015661535.1 Sulfurovum sp.
ATACCACCATAACGAGACTCTTTGGTACGGGTCATGTTCATTTCGATATAGGTACGCATAGAGGCAAGCATATGTTCAAGTTGGACCATAGGTACCTCTGTAGAGTGAATGACTGTTGATTGGGCTTGTGTGTATCCCCAGGCACCAGAAATGTCTAGGTCTGCATCAAAAGCAGAGTTGATAACCTCTTTTAGGTCATCGTCACATTTCAGCTGTTCAAAAGTAGACATATTAGAGTCCGGCTTCCTGTATGGCTTCTGTTCTTGCATGTGCCATAAGAGGTTCAAAGATAAGTTTGAGACTACCGTTGCTCATGATGTCATCTAAGGCATAGAGTGTAAGTCCAATACGATGATCTGTCAATCTGTTTTGTGGGTAGTTGTAGGTACGTATTTTTTCTGAACGTGAACCTGAACCTACCTGGAGTTTTCTTTGACTGGAAGATTCATCTAAGCTTGCCTGCAAAGCAGCCTCATAGACTCTTGCTTTAAGTACTTTCATCGCCTTGGCTTTGTTTTTATGTTGTGACTTTTCATCTTGGATGGCCGCAACAATACCTGTAGGTAGGTGTGTTAAACGTACGGCAGAGTCAGTAGTATTGACCGACTGCCCTCCACAACCACTGGAGCGATAGGTATCCATTTTGATCTCATTTGGTTTAATGTCTACTTCTACATCATCCACTTCCGGGATGACGGCTACAGTGATGGCTGATGTATGTACACGTCCCTGTGTTTCGGTGTCGGGAACACGTTGTACCCGGTGTATCCCGCCTTCATACTTAAGTACAGCATAGACATTATCACCTTTGACTTCTGCAATAACTTCCTTGTATCCACCTGCTGTACCATCATTGGTAGAGACAATTTCGACTTTCCATCCTACCTGCTCTGCATAACGTGAATACATTTTAAAGACATCTGCCACAAAAAGTGCTGCTTCGTCACCACCTGCACCTGCACGTAGTTCAAGAATGACGTTTTTGTCGTCATCTTTGTCTTTTGGCAGCATAAGAATCTTAATTTCATCTTCAAGTTCCGGAAGCATGGGTGTCAGTTCAGCAAGTTCTTCTTTGGCAAGGTCTCCGAGTTCTGGATCTCCCAAAAGTTCTTTGTTTTCTTCAATGGCATCTGCTGTTTCAATATAAAGTGTTGCTTTTTCAACAAGTGTTGCCAAGCCAGATTGTTCTTTGCTGAGATCGGTCATACGAGAAATATCAGAAGCAATGTCTGGAGAGCTTAACAGTGTACTAAGTTCGTTATATCTGTCTATAAAAGGTTGGAGTTTGTCTTTGAACATAGGCGTTCTTTATGTTAGATTGGGTGTGATGAGGGTGTATCGAGACTGCTTATGCAGCTTCGATAGCATTTACCATTTTGTGAAGACGGCTTACTTTTCTGGCAGCAGTTGTTTTTTTGATGAAACCTTTGCTTACCAGTGAGTGAATTTGTTTATTTGCTGTTGCAAATGCTGTTGTTGCTGCAGCTTTGTCTGATGCTTCTACTGCTTCGTGTACGGCTTTAACGATGTTTTTGATTCTTGTTCTGTAGTATCTGTTTCTTTCTGTTCTTACTGCAGTCTGTAACACACGTTTTTTAGCTGATTTGTTGTTTGCCATGTTAATTTCCTTCTGTCTCTTTATATTGTTGTCACTCATATGTAGAGTGAAAATAGTTCGCGAATGATAGCCAAAAGAACATTAAAGATTTATTAATATATGTTTTGGGACAGAGATAACGCGTATATTAACAATTTTCGGTTAAAATTAAGCAATATTATTTCTAAAGGGAAGATCGTGACATTATTTGGTACAGATGGGGTAAGAGGAAAAGCAGGGAAAAAAGTTTCTGCAGTGAATGCTATGCGTTTAGCCATGGCTACAGGGATATACTTTAAACAGTTTGCAAAAACCAATAAAATTTTAGTGGGGAAAGATACAAGACGCAGTGGCTATATGATAGAAAATGCTATTGTTTCGGGTTTAACTGCTGTGGGCTTTGATGTGATCCAGATAGGACCTATGCCTACGCCGGCCATTGCATTTTTAACTGAAAATATGCGTTGTGATGCAGGGATCATGATCTCTGCGAGTCATAACCCTTATTATGACAACGGTATCAAGTTCTTTGATGGGGAAGGTAATAAGCTCAACCGTGATAAAGAAGAAGAGATCGAAGCTATTTTTGAAGATGACACAGCGATCATGCAGGCACAGGCGACAGACAAAGAGATCGGTAAATCGAAACGTATTGATGATGTGATCGGACGGTACATTGTGCACATTAAAAATTCTTTTCCCAAAGGATTGACTTTAACAGGTAAAAGGGTAGTGATCGATTGTGCCAATGGAGCGGGGTACATTGTCGGACCTACGATATTACGAGAACTTGGTGCAGATGTGGTGGTCATAGGAGATAAGCCTGATGGATTTAACATCAATGAGGGCTGTGGGGCGATGCATCCTGAAAATTTAGCGAAAGTGGTTTTAGAGTCGCGTGCTGACGTAGGTATAGCGCTTGACGGTGATGCTGACAGACTGGTGATGGTAGATGAAAAAGGTGAAGTGATAGATGGCGATAAACTGATGGCTGTACTTGCGGTGCATTTAAAAAGCCAGGGGGCATTAAAAGGTGAAGGTATGGTCGCGACAGTAATGAGCAATGAAGGTTTAGGTGAGTATTTGGCTAGCCATGACCTTACTTTGCACCGTGCTTCTGTGGGTGATAAAAATGTGGTAGAAATGATGCAAAAGCATGGTATTAATTTTGGCGGGGAACAGAGCGGTCATGTGGTTTTTTCAGATTATGCGAAGACGGGAGACGGTATCTCTTCTGCTTTACAGGCATTGGCTTATTTGGTCACGTCCGATAAAAAAGCAAGTGAAGTCTTTAACCCGTATGTCTCTTACCCGCAGCTTTTGGTGAATTTACGGGTAGAAGAGAAAAGAGCGTTTGAAGAGATCGATGGACTTGAAGCACTGAAAGAAAAAGTAGAAAGTGAAGGGATGCGGCATCTTTTTAGGTATTCCGGGACTGAAAACAAGATACGTCTTTTGCTTGAAGGTAAAGATGAAGAGAAGTTGGAAGAGATGATGGAAGTATGTAAAACATTTTTTAAAGGGGCATTGGTCTAATGCGGGTCTTTGCTGTTTTTTTCCTGGTCCTTTTGGGGACATTTATCATTGACCAAAATATTAAATCTATTTTTGTAGAAGGCTACTATAGAGAAGGGGAATGCATCGATCTTGTGCTGCATTACAATAAAGGTGTGGCTTTTTCAATGTTTGCATTTTTAGGACCGTATTTGAAATGGATACAGACTTTGTTGGTTGTTGTGATACTTTTTGTGATATTCAAAGAGGGGTATTTGAAACGTTATGCTTTCCCAGCAGGACTATTGGTTGGCGGGGCACTGGGCAACGTGTATGACCGTTTTGTGCATGAAGGTGTGGTAGATTATGTTGCCTGGCATTGCGGTTTTGATTTTGCAGTATTTAACTTTGCAGATGTAGCGATAGATCTGGCTGTGGTGTGGATACTTATACTGGTATATTTCTTTAAAGAAGAGCCAGAGGAGAGAAGCGCTTAACAATGAAAATATTGTTTTTTAAAAGTATCCTGATAATCCTCGGTTTTCTAAGTCTTCTTCATGCAGAGATCTTTGATACTGAGATAGCACCTTTTTCAAAGGGTAAGCAGTGTGGCAAAGTCCTGCTTTTGGACCAGAAGGTACTTGAGTTTAAAAAGATAGACGGGGTGAAGTTTTCGGAAATTTCTGACTTAGCCTACGATGCAGCAAAGAAAATACTCTATATGGTTGGGGATGAGGGCAAAGTATTTCGTTTTGAAGCCACCTTTGGCAAAAAGATAGAAGGTTTACGTCCCCTCGATGCTGTGAAACTTCGAAAGAAGCATGGAAAGAAGTTTAAAAAATGGGACCGTGACAGTGAGGGGCTTGCCTTGGATAACACAGGACGGCTGTATATCTCTTTTGAAGGGAAAGCAAAAATAGGCAGTTTTGACAGCAAGGGAAGCATGATACGTTCTTACCCTTTGCCTAAAAAGCTTAGGGAGCCTGCAAATTATAGAAGCCGCAACAAGTCACTTGAAGCATTGGCATGGCATCCCAAATATGGTTTACTTACCGCAACTGAGTGGCCGCTGAAGCATAAAAAGAAGAAGGCACAGACTATCTATTCGCTTCGTGGGAAAACATGGTACTTTAAGGCGGAACCAGAATTTAAAAGTGGTGTTGCTGCGATGGAAGTGATGGATGATGGTAATATACTGCTATTGGAGCGTTCGTATGTTTCTTTGCTTGATCCTGTGGTGGTGACATTAAAAAAAGTCTATTTGAACCAATGTAAGGGTAAAAAGAAGGTATGCAAAAGTGAGGTCTTGGTAAAAATGAACAACCATAAAGGATGGATCATTGATAATTTTGAAGGCTTGGCCAGGGTAGGAAAAAACCATTATGTGATGGTAAGTGATGACAATGACAACTTTTTTCAACAGACAGTGTTGGTCTATTTTGAAGTGAAAGAGTAAGAAGATGAAAAAATTACTAAGCTATGCTGTATTGGTTGTTCTTTTGGGGTGCATGGTTTTCTTTGGCCTTAAAGCACACCAAAAAGCTTTGCTGCATGAAGAGATGACGATAGAACTTGTGACCTATCATGATGCTGCACAGCAATTCTCTTTGCAACTTGAAAGTATTGCAAAAGGGTTCTTGGGAGACCTCTATATAGATGAGAGACGCATTGCGCTGGACAAGGTACGCGAAGCACAGAAGCAGGCAAAAGAGGCAGCCGTAAGATACACCATCTATTGTATGGTGACGCTCTTGTTTGTGCTGTTGTCTTATTTTGTTGTCTCCTTGCGCACCTTTACCCTTTTTGGGGCATTGGCAGCGATGATCACTCTTATCTTTGGTCTTATTACCCCTATTCTAATGGTAACGATCCATAAAGAGGTGGAGTATCTTGGTGATATTGTGCTCTCTTTTGAGTCCAAAGGCGTCATCGGTTCGGTAGAAAAGCTTTTTAATGGCGGGGATGTACTTGTAGCACTTGTGATACTGCTCTTCTCAGTGGTCACCCCTACCTTAAAAATCATGGCCTTGCTTTTTGTCTCTTTCTTTATAAAAAGTGACTTTGCACACCGCATTGTGGCATTTTTTAAAATGATAGGAAAATGGTCTATGGTCGATGTCTTTGTCGTGGCGGTATTTCTTGTCTATTTGACAGCAAATCAGGGAGATGTCAGCCGCGCAGAAGTAGAAGTGGGACTCTACTTCTTTTTGGCTTATGTCATTGTCTCCATGTTGGTGAGTTTGAGTGCCGATAAAATGTTGAAGCAAAAGCAAAGCGATTTTGCTTAAAGATCTTTGAGGTCCTCCTCATAGAGTATCTCTTTATCAAGTAAAATTTCCGCCAAGGCTTCGATCTTGTTCCAGTGTTCATCTACCAATTGGATGGTTTTTTCTTCACTTGTATTCATCCATCTTTCTACCGCTTCATCTACTTTTTGATCGTGATGCTGCATTTCATTTGTCTCTGATGATTTTTTCTTTGTACTTTTGATGTTGATATACTTGAGACCCTCATCCATACCGTAGTGAGCGATGGCCATATAGGCATCATTGATAGCATGTTGCAAATCTGGTGAACCTTCCATATCCATCCCCACAATGCTGCCGTATTTTTTGATCTGCGCGATACGTCCGGCAAGAGATACACAAATACGGTTTTTGATGTCTTCGATGGTCATATTCGTCTTTAAGTCATCAAAATTGTTAGCAATAAAGCCATCTTTGTTGCTGCGTGGTGTGACGGAGATCTGTTTTATGTTGATGTCCGGCATAAGCTCTTTGGAGATAATGGTATGCGCTGCTTCTCTAATGGCTGTTTTTTTGAACGTTTTTTCATGGGAAGCATGGGAACCTTTTTCACCATACTTGACCTTGTTGATCTCTTGTATTAAAATTTCTTGAGTGATATGGGTGAGGTTGTGTCTGATACAGTAAAAAGAAGCTTCTTTACTGACAAGTTCAAGTTCCGCACCCGTCAGTCCTGCGGTGTAGGTCAGCAGTTTGTGCATATCAAATTTACCACGGGTTGGTTTGTGTTTGATGATCTTGTCTATAAAGTATTTTCTGGCATCTTTGTCCAGGTTGTCTACTTTGATGTGTATTTCAATACGTCCTGCTCTGATGATGGCAGGGTCAATGTTCTCTTTGTAGTTTGTCGCGGCAATAATAAAGACATTTTCATCTATCTTGTTTGAGAAACCGTCCATTTCTGCCAAGAATTTATTGATCTGCACTTCCCGGTTGTTCCCTTTCTCACGTATACCAATGGTGTCTATCTCATCGATGAAAATGATGGAAGGGGCGTAGTCTTTTGCTTTTTTAAAGACTTTTTTGATCTTGTCAAGCTGTAGAAGTTCTACCCCTGTAATGGAGATAAAAGGCAATTCTGCTTCTGCGGAAAAGGCTTTTGCCAACAGGGTTTTTCCCGTTCCAGGAGGTCCGTAGAGAAGCATCCCTTTAGGGGGTTGTACATCAAAGGCTTTGAGCAGTTTTGGTTCTTTTAGGAAGTTAATGACTTCTGAAAGTCTTGTTTTGGCATTGTTGTGTCCTGCGATGTCATCAAAAGAGACATCAGGGATGTCAAATACCAGGCCGTCTTCCGAAAAATCTTTGATACGTTTCACCTGTTTGAATCTACATGATTTGACTTTATAGGTAAGGGTAGAATCTTTTACACTAAAAGCATCATCAAGTTCAAGTTTAATGTTTTTTCTAAACAGTTCTTTGACCAGTTTGTCTTCTTCTATGAGGGGGACAAGGTTTTCATTAATAAAATCAATGGTCTTTTTTGAAAGAGATACTTTGATCTCTTCATATTGGAAGATGGCTTCTCCCAGCCCCATCATATAGTCTGTCACTTTTGTGAAAAAGGTTTCACCTATTTTATTTTTGAGTCGTCGAGCATCAAGCTCTGGGGCATAGAGAAGGATCTGTGTTTTTAAAAAGTTGGAAAAGTGTTTGTCTACTATAAATTCCATGTCATAGTTCTGGTTAAAGACTTTTTCGTATTCTAAAAATGCTTTTTCCCCTATGGCTTCATAGGCAGGGTAGTTGAGTTTGTTAAAGAGTACAATGGTGGCTTGTGAAAATCGTGAGATAAGTTCAGGAATGATGGCTTTTTGCATACCGCCTGTCTTGATGTTGACCTTCTCTTCACGCTTGAGGGCTTCAAGTATCATAGACTCTGCTTGAATATAGTCATCTTCGATGAGTTTTACAAATTTGCTGTCAGAGTAAAGTTCTTCCCCTAAACTTGACGTGATGATGAAGATAGTTTCTCTAAAGTCTACTTTAAAAATAGCATTGTCTTCACTGTAGACTCTGTCTTCTGCATCGTTACAGGGTTGGTCTGTGACTTTGTCCCAACCACAGGCATCACGCATTTCACCCCCTTCAAAAATAGAAAGCAGGTTTGTCTGTATGACGTTGTCTGCTTTCTCAAAGGCATCAAGTACAATGATGGATTTTGGGTGGTCATGTACAAAACCGGTAAGTTGTCCTACACTGTATCCGGACCAGCCTTTTGGATAGCCGTAGAGTTCCCCGCCATTTTGTTCATGGTATTGGGTCATGTCAAAGTTTCTGATCTTGTATTCATCGAGATTTTTGGTCATGAGTTCAGCAAGATAGGTTTTCCCTGTTGCTGGAGACCCTAAAAACAGGTAGGTGGCTTTAGGGGCGTTTTTGTTTTTGACTATGTTGCTTTTAATGCTGTTGACAATAGCATCTATGGCTCTGTCTTGTCCAAACAGTTCTTTGGTAAGTGCTTTTTTAAGTTTGTTTGCTACTTCTATATAGGCTTGACCATCATTCATTGTATTACTCTTTGTGTCTATTTTTATTTGAGACCCCTTTGGTGCAGGGGGCTAAAATTTTATACTAAAATACCATAAAAGAATTAGAATTAGATGACCATGTCGACATCGTCATGATCTTCAAAGTATTTGAAGATGCGTTTTCTCTCTTCTTCGCTGTCTACAGTACAGGATGCATTGTAGGTGGTGAACTTACCTGTTTTGGATTGGTTCCCCATGGTACAGACATGCGCTTTGTCCCCTTCGATCTTCATGATCTCTTTAATACATTTTTCCAAAGCCTCTTTGTCTCTGCCTATGATCTTAAAGCCCCACTCTGCAGGGTAGTCGATTTGAGGTTTCTCTTGCACTGTGTTGTCTAATATTTTCATTTACCCTTCCTTTATCGCTTAAAATCGCCGGAATTTCCCCCGGATTTCTGTTCTAGTTGTACATTTTTAATGACCATGCCTTTGTCAATGGCTTTAAGCATATCATATATGGTAAGCAATCCGACACTTACGCCGGTAAGTGCTTCCATCTCTACTCCTGTCTGTCCATTGAGTTTCGCAGTGACAGTGAGTTTAAAGCCTGGGAGTTCAGGGAGTTCTTCAATGTCTGTTTTCACAGATGTGATCATGAGGGGGTGACACATGGGAATGAGTGTTGACGTTTGTTTTGTGGCTTGAATAGCTGCGATAACGGCAGTTTGAAGTACAGGACCTTTTTTTGCCGTATTGGCTATGACCGTATCAAATGCAGGCTGGCCTACTTCTATGATACCTGAAGCAGTTGCTACGCGTGTTGTTGCTGCTTTGTCTCCCACATCAACCATTTTGGGTTTGTTTTGTTCATCTAAATGCGTTAAGTTCACTATTTTTGCCTCATTTTTTCAATAGTTTAACATAAAAATGACGATATTTGCAATAAATGACGTAAAAAGTATTAAAATACTTGACTTTTATCATCAAATAAGATAATATTATCCAAATCTTAAAGGAGTATTATGATTTATGCCTATATGAGACAGGTACCAAACCTGGAAAATTTAACGAAACAGAAACAAAATATACTCTTATTCTCTCATTATAAAAAACTGGAGATAGGACAGGAAGTGGTTGAATATGCGACTAAAAATCTTTTGATCGAAGAGCGAAAAGATTTTGAGACATTTTTGAAATCTCTGGCGACAGGAGAGCATACGGTGATAGTCTCCTCTCTTGATATACTCAGTACAAGAGCAGAGGAGTTGGTGAAGATCATTGGCTGTGTATTGAGTCATAATGTTGATCTATGGGTCTGTAGCGCAGATGTATTGATCAACCGAGAGAGCAGTATGGTAGAAGTTTTTCCACTTCTTGAAGCGCAGAGAACGCAACCCAAAGACAAATCGGTACAGATCGGACGCCCAAAAGGAAGTAAATCCGGCTCGAAGTTTGACATTTTCCATAGCCGGATCATAGAACTCCTTTCTGAAAAAGAGAGTGTCTCTGCCATTGCAAGGATATTGGAAGTCAGTCGCAGTTCTTTGAAAGACTACATCGAGTCAAGAGGGCTGAAAGAGTTGGTAAACAGCATAGAGGTTCCCAAACAAAACATGGGAGAGAAGAAAATGGACAATGTGGTATTGATCTGTCCTTTCGAATTAGAGTCACAACAAAAAATTGAAAAGAAGGCTTCATAATGGATGCAACACTTACACAAACAAAACCAAAGAAAAATCAGGCAAAAGAGTATTTGAAAGATTGGGTACCGTACCGCATTAAAAGGTACTGGGCATATGTGGCTGCAACGGTTGTAGCCCTTGGTATGCCATGGATCACCATTAACGGGAATCATCTCTTTTTACTTAGTTTTGACCAGAAAAAACTGCACTTGGCAGGGGTGGCTTTTGATATGCAAGAGTTATACCTTATGCCTTTTTTATTGATGCTGCTTTTTTTAGGTATTTTTGCTGTCACTGCAGTAGGAGGAAGAGCATGGTGTGGCTGGGCCTGTCCTCAAACCATTTTTAGGGTCATTTACAGAGATGGTATAGAAACAAAACTGCTGGGCTTGCGTAAACGTATTAAAAATAAGCAAAAAGAGCCGGATATGTCTAAAATGGAAAACAAGGTAAAGAGTTTCATCGCTATTTTACTTTGGTCTATTTTGGCCTTTGTGGCCGCGGCTGACTTCTTATGGTTTTTTGTGCCTCCGGAAGAATTCTTTGCTTATCTTGCCAACCCGATGGAACACTTGACCCTTGTTGGGATGTTGGTGGGGATCGCACTTTTTATTATTGTTGATGTGGTGTTCATCAAAGAAAACTTTTGTGTCTATGTCTGTCCTTACAGCCGTGTGCAGTCAGTGTTGTATGATGATGATACGATCATGGCAGTCTATGACCCTAAACGCGGGGGTGAGATCTACGAAGGACACGGGTATGAGAGAGAAAAGAAGTTTACAAAACAAAAAGATCTTTTAACGGTAGACGCTTCTGCAGAATGTACCACATGTGAGTCTTGTGTGACGGTATGTCCTACACATATTGATATCCGAAAAGGCTTACAGCTTGAGTGTATTAACTGTCTTGAGTGTGTGGATGCTTGTACTTCAGTGATGGGCGCATTGGGCAAACCATCTTTGGTACGCTGGTCAAGTGAAAAAGAAGCGGTGAGACATGAAGGGAAAACAAATTTCTTCAGAGGAAAAGTCATTGCATACTTTACTGTACTCTCTATTGTGCTTATCACACTTTTTGTGATGGGAAGTAAAAAAGAACATATGCTGCTTAATATCAATAAGGGTCAAAGACTGTATAAAGTGTTAGACGGTGGCGTGGTGCAAAATGATTATATTTTCATGTTTGCCAATACAGACAGAGAAGACCATACATATTACTTTGAGATCTTAGGGAATGATAAGATAAAAATCAAGAGACCAAGTGAGCCATTTGCACTGGGTGCGGGGAAGAAAAAGAAAAAAGTAGTTATACTTGAGACCAAAGAACAACTTGCCAACAATGCAAGAAAAGATGTACCTATTCCGGTAAAGGTGCGGGCATATGCGACAGACAATAAAGAGAAAATCGTTGTAGAGAGAGAGCTTGTCTTTTTTTACCCTCGGGCTGACTTGATCAAAAAGTAAGGAGAACGTAATGAATAAGGTATTGGTTCTGGGTGGTGGTTTTGCAGGTGTTGAAGCAGCTATTTACCTGAGAAAACAGGATCTGGAAGTAACCCTTGTAAGTGACAGAGATTATTTTTATATCTATCCTACGTCTATCTGGATACCTACAGGTGAGGCGACAAAAGAAGATGTTTCTGTGCCTTTGGATCAACTTGCGATGAAACACGGGTTTCAACTTATCGTGGATCCTGTCACAAAATTTGAGGCGCTTGAGAAGAAAGTAACACTTCAGAGTGGACGTATCTTAGAGAACTATACGTATATAGTTGTTGCACTTGGGCAAGATAAAATGAAGCATGCCGGCATTGAGAATACACTTTCTATCTGTGGGAAACCAGAAGAGGCAACAAGCCTTTATGAAAAGTTAGATCTGCTTATACGAAAAAGAGAAGGGAAGATCGCTATGGGCTTTGGCGGAAACCCCAAAGACAGCTCTGCTGTTCGTGGTGGTCCTACCTTTGAAGTACTGTTTAATGTTGATACCTATTTAAAGAAAAAAGGGGTACGTGAGCACTTTGAACTTACCTTCTTTGCCCCTATGGAGAAGCCTGGACAAAAAATGGGCGAGAATGCTTTGGTCATGATGGACAAAATGTTCAAAATGCATAACATTCAGAAAAAGGTAGGTGTCAAAATAACAAGGTTTGAAGAGGATGGTATTGTCTTTGAAGATGGCACAAAAATTGAGTCAGATCTTACGATGTTTATTTCTGCAGGAACGGGACACAGTATCATAGTAGATTCAGGTTTGCCTTTAAGTGATGCCAGGTTTGTGCTTACCAATGAATATAATGAGATAGAAGGTTTTGAAGGTATCTATGCCATAGGAGATACGGCATCTCTGTTGGGACCTGAATGGAGAGCAAAACAGGGGCATGTCGCTGAGGTCATGGCAAAAAATGTGGCATATAACATAGCAAATAAGATGCAAAATATAGATTCAAAAAAGAGTTATATAGAACATTTGAATATTTTATGTGTGATGGATACAGGTAACGGTGCCGCTTTTGTTTACAGAAGTAATACCTCTGCAAAGATGATCCCTATGCCGGTGGTAGGTCACTGGATGAAAAAAGGATGGGGATGGTACTGCCGCCAGTCCAAACTAGGAAGAATCCCAAGAATCCCTGGGATGTGAGACACGTTAAGAAAACATGAATAGTTTCATGTTTTTAGTGTCGAAACCGAAGTGGTGCCCTGACCAGAGGGAGGAAATGCCCTTGGGGTGCGTAGCAAAGCGAAGCCACGCAGGAAGAAACCATATGAAACCGCTTCATGTGTGTATTTTTTAATAAAAGCGAACATTAAATAAAGAATCTACTTTAATTAAGACAAATTTTATCCTATTTAAGTCATAATCTTCTTACTAAAAAATTAAAGGATA
>DQVY01000060.1 GCA_015661535.1 Sulfurovum sp.
GCAACACTGGATGATCTCTCTGCACTTATTGCCGAAGGTCAGTTAAAAGCACTTCCGGTCATTATCAAAGCAGATGTACAGGGTTCTCTTGAAGCAATCAAAGGTTCATTGGAGAAACTTAGAAATGAAGAAGTGAAAGTCAACATTATTCACGAAGGTGTAGGCGGGGTGACTGAAAGTGACTTGACACTTGCAGATGCTTCTGAACATGCAGTGGTACTTGGGTTTAACGTACGTCCAACGGGTGCAGTGAAGAAGAAAGCTAAAGAACTTGGTATTGAGATCCGTTCATACTCTATCATTTATGATCTGCTTGATGAAGTCAAAGCATTACTTGGCGGTATGATGAGTCCGGTTATTTCTGAAGAAGTAACAGGTCAGGCAGATGTACGTGAAACATTTGTGGTAGGAAAAGTAGGAACCATTGCGGGATGTAAAGTCTCTGACGGTGTCATTACAAGAAACTCTAAAGCAAGACTCATCCGTGACGGTGTGGTTGTATATGAAAGTACGATCTCTTCGCTTAAACGTCATACAGAAGATGTAAGAGAAGTGAAAAATGGTTATGAATGTGGTATTATGCTTGCAAACTTCAATGATATTAAAGAGGGTGATGTGATCGAGACCTACAAAGATGTTGAAGAACAGGTGACAATGTAAAATGACCCATGAAGAGATCAAAAGGCACAGAGTAGAGTCTGTACTTAAAGAGCTTTTACCTGAAGCTTTTGCTTCTTTGAATGATGAACGCATTAACAGTTTAACTGTCACGGATGTGAAATGTTCCAAAGGACGTTCAAATGCAAAGGTTTACCTTGATACCTCTTTTTTAAATGAGAAGGAGCAGGGGGAAGCCTTGAGGCAACTGCGTAAAGTAGGTGCCTATCTTCAAAACCATTGTAAACAGAGTGAAGGGTGGTTCAAAGCACCTATCTTCACCTTTGAATTTGACCATCAGTTGGAACAAGTTTCTCGTATAGAAGACCTGTTTAAACAGATAGAGGGACGCAACAAGCCTAAAGATACGGACGATAAGAAGGATGATAACGATGAATCTTGAAACCCAGATTGCCAAGATCATAGAAGCCAATGGTGCAGCACTTTATGATACAGAGATCGTTACGGAATTTGACGAGACTATTTTTAGGGTACTGGTCACGAAGGTTGGCGGAGTAAACTTAGATCTTTGTGCTACGATCTCCCATGAACTTTCTCCTTTTTTGGATGTGCATCCTCCTATGTCTCAAGCCTACCGTTTGGAAGTCTCTTCTCCGGGCATAGAGCGTAAACTGACAAAACCTGTACATTTTAAAAATGCCATTGGTGAAAAAGTAAAAGTAAAACTTGGCAGGGGAGAGAAACTTAAAGGTAGACTCAGATCTGCTGATAATGATGGCATTGTTGTAGAAACAAAACAAGGTGACGAATCTTATGCTTATGGAGATTTAAATACGTGTAAAACGTATTTTGACTGGAATTAAAACTTAAGGAGTTGTTATGTCTGATGAGTCTTATATGCAACTCGCGCTTAACATAGCTTGGCAATTTCAAGGCTTAACATATCCTAATCCTGCGGTAGGTGCAGTTGTTACCTTAGATGGTAAAATTCTTTCTGTCGAAGCACATCAAAAAGCAGGTAGCTCTCATGCTGAAGTATTGGCACTTATTTCTGCGTATGAAGCACTTGCAAAAACAACCGTAGATTTTGATCCAAGCAATGCACAAGAAGCATATAACTTTTTATTGACACTTCCCAAAAACTTTTTTTATCAATGTCATATTTATGTTACATTAGAGCCTTGTTCTCATGTGGGGAAAACACCTTCTTGTGCTTCTTTGTTAGAAGTATTGAACTTATCTAAAGTCATTATAGGTACAAGAGATATTATCGAAGGTCATTCCGGTGGTATAATGAAGTTAAAATATGTTGTGGAAGGTGTATTAGAAGAGAAATGTAAAACATTGCTTGAACCTTTTATAATATGGCAAAAACGTGCTTTTATACTTTTTAAAATTGCTCAAACTACTAATGGCCGTATAGGAGGAGGGTATCTTTCTTCGAATGCTTCGTTACATCATGTACATAAACTTAGAGAGGTATGTGATTTTTTATGTATTGGTGGTAATACTGTGAGGATTGATAAGCCTACGTTAGATTGTAGATTTACAGGGGCACCTGCCCCTGATGTTAAAATATATGCAAAAGAAGATAATTTTGATAGAAACATCCCTCTTTTTACCATAAAGAATAGAGAAGTAGAAGTGATTCATAATTTAGACTTTTTAGAAAAACCTTCTTTTGTTTTGGTAGAAGGGGGTGAAGGAATGTTAGAAGCACTCAAAGAGAAGATAGATTGGATGCTTATTTACCAAACACCTAAGCTCTCTACAAATACTTTAACCTATAATACTACAATGAATTTAGAATTTTTACATACCAATAAAATGGATGTAGATTTGATGATATGGAGCAAAAACCTTGGGCATTGAAAAACTGGTAAATAAAGAAGAAAAACAAGAAAAAATTGTGACGATGTTTGACGACATTGCACCGACCTATGACAGAGCCAA
>DQVY01000163.1 GCA_015661535.1 Sulfurovum sp.
AAAATAGCTAGAACTATGACTCTACATGCTTAGTCAGTGTTGTTAATTTTAATCTAGTTTTGTACCACACTCAAAACTTTGCTAGACGAGCTAAGATTCTCACACCACGGCATAGCTTCCGTGGAGCATAGTCACCAGATGTGATACCCCAAGTCCTGTTAAGGTGACACTCCCAGGCAGGGCAGTCCTCCGACGAATCGGGGTTAATGACTTACGCTACGGCGTAAGCTGGACGGTAATCTGTGTTGTTTGCGTTTAAATGCGTGTGAGCCGCGTAACGGAATTGCTCAGTCCGACATGCACATAGCCCCGACTACTCCAGTCGAAACCAAGTCACCCCCATAAATTTGGAAAGTGGAGGATTTTAACACTTTTGAATACTTTTGTCAATAGATGTAAAAAAAGAAGTATTAAAACGTACAATTTTCTCAAAAAGAAACCTACTATTATTATTTTTTAGTATATAATAATTTATAAGGATGACTTAATGAAAAGCATAAATACTTATTACTATGATAAGGTTGCCCTTTCCGGTTTTATCAAATTAGCAGGTATTGAGAACTCATCCACACTTTTAATTCAGGTTTTTACTTCACAAAACGATAAAACTTTTATAAACAAGCTGCTTAATGAATTGAAAGAAGTATTGCCCAAGGCTGTTATTATCGGCAGTACTACAGATGGTGAAATTATGAATGGGAAGGTCTCTACCCATAAAACGGTGTTAAGTTTTACACAATTTGAGCATACCACACTTCAAACCCATATGGAAAGTCATAAAGAAGATGGATTTTTCTCAGGACAGGCTCTGGCCAAAGCACTCATTGGAAAAGATACCAAGCTGATGATCGTCTTTTCCGATGGATTGCATAGCAACGGAGATGCTCTTTTAGGGGGTATACACTCCATAGCCCCCAATATGATGATAGCAGGAGGACTTGCGGGAGATAATAGTACTTTTGTAGCAACGTATGTATTTACAAATGATGGGGTAGTTTCCAATGGTGCAGTAGCCGTGGCATTCAATAGTAAACATTTAAATGTTTACAATGACTATAGTTTTAACTGGCGCCGCATAGGAAAAGAACTTACTATTACAAAAGTCAAGAACAACCGCGTCTATACCATAGATAATAGAACAGCATTAGATACATACATCCATTATTTAGGGAAGGAGATGGCTGAAGGTTTGCCTGCCATCGGTATTGAATTTCCGCTTATTAGTACACGTGACGGTATGACGGTAGCACGTGCTGTCTTGTCTAAATATGATGATGGTTCTCTGGGATTTGCAGGAAATTTAAATGCAGGAGACAAGGTACAGTTTGGCTATGGTGATCCCCTTGAGATCCTTAAATGTTCTGCAAATATTTTAGAGCATGTTAAAAAGAAACCTGCAGAAGCTATTTTTGTCTACTCTTGTATGGCACGAAGACATTTTATGTCTGATCTTATCGATGCAGAAACACTTCCTTTGCAAAACATTGCCCCCACTGTAGGATTTTTTACCTATGGAGAATTTTTCACATCAAAAACAAAAGAGTTGCTCAACCAGTCTATGACCATTGTTTCCCTTAGTGAAAGTAATGAAATAACGAATATCAATATGGACAGTTCTTCTGAAGTACCAAAATTGACCACTACTTCCATTAATGCTTTGATCCATTTAGTCAATACAACAAGCCAGGAAGCTATGGAAAAGGAAGCGCTAGAAGAGGCTAAGAGTAGTTTTGAAATACTTTTTGAAAAGTCTCCTGACGGTATAGTCCTTATAGAAAACAATACTTTTATAGAGTGCAATCAAAAAATACTTGATATCTTTGGGTATATTTTGAAAGAGGCATTTTTAAAAACAGCACCATTCCAAATTTTCCCAAAACGGCAACCAGATGGTACACGCTCTTTTGCCAAGCTCAAACAGATAAGAGAAACAACCCTTGAAGAAGGCAATGATGAGATAGAATTGTTGTTAAAAAAACAAAATGGTGAAACTTTTTGGGCAGATATAATACTCACAAAAACCGCTCTTAAAGGTCGGGATATTATCTATGTTGTGTGTAGAGATATTACAGAACGAAAAGAGATGGAACTTGAGTTGGCACGTCAAAAAAACATCTTGTATTACCAGGCCCATCATGACGCTTTAACCGGTTTACCCAACAGGGTACTTGTAATGAAAGAGCTCAAAATAGGGCTTGAAGAAGCGAGGAGGAAAAAAACATCCCTAGCCTTGATGTTCTTAGATCTGGACAGATTTAAAAGGATCAATGACTCTTTAGGGCATGATGTTGGGGACAAGGTAATCCATATTGTTGGGGAACGTCTTAGACAGAGTTTACGTAAAGAAGATATCGTTTCCCGTTTGGGTGGGGATGAGTTTTTGGTCATTATGAAAAATGTTGAAAATAAGCAAGCAATCGAAGCGGAAGCCAGACGTATCCTTCAACTTGTGGACGAGCCTATTTCTGTAGAACATCACACCCTGTACGCTGCTGTAAGTATAGGCATAAGTTGTTATCCTGAAGATAGTACAAATGCAGAGGATCTTTTAAAATATGCAGATACAGCGATGTATAAAGGCAAAGAAGAAGGGGGCAATAATTTCCAGTTTTACAGCTCTGAAATGACAGATCTGGCCTATGAGCATGTGATGATGGAGAGAGACCTTCGTGAAGGCATCAAAAATGTGAATTTTGAAGTCTATTATCAGCCGCAGATCAACATAGAAAGTGGAAAGATCATAGGTGTAGAAGCGTTGGTCCGATGGAACCATCCTACTGTAGGTTTATTGGCACCAGATATCTTTTTACCGATTGCCGAGAAAACAGGTTTGATCGTAGAGCTGGACCTTTGGGTCATGCGTACAGCAATGAAAACTGTCAGCGATTGGTACGCTAAAGGGTTAAACCCCGGGGACTTGGCTTTAAATATGAGTATGAAACAGCTTGAATACCCTGTATTAACGCAAAAAATAGTAGAGACTTTTTTAGAATGTGATTTCAGGGCGGAGTGGCTGGAACTTGAGATCACAGAAACAGAAGTGATGAAAAAACCGGAGAAGGTGATTCCTATTTTAGAAAAATTACATGAATTGGGTATCTCTCTTGCTATTGATGATTTTGGTACGGGGTACTCTTCTTTATCGCATTTGAAACGTTTGCCTATAGATAAGTTAAAAATAGACAAATCATTCATCTCTGATATACCTGATAATGATGATGCTGTCGCTATTGTTGATACAATGATCACACTCTCCGAGAGTCTGCATTTGAATATCATAGCAGAAGGGGTCGAGACAAAAGCACAACGAGACTTCTTGTTTGCACATGGATGTCATAATGTACAGGGGTATTATTACAGTAAGCCCGTAAATCACGAAGAGATGCAAAGGTTACTGATGGGTAACTAGTGCGCCAATAGCGCTAACCTTTATGTGTCTAAGTGTTGAGGCTTGCAATGAGTTTGGCAGAGGTACCCGCTTTTTCACTGTGAGGCTGGTAAAGGTAGTTGTGTACTTTTTCGGGTACGTGTGCTGGTAGTGTTAATGCTTCAAACTCCTCTTTTGCCAACTGTTTGGCTTTAAACAATGCCATTTGCACACGGCTGTAAAAATTTGCAGCACCTTCTCCTGAGGTTTCAATGGCAAGAAAATTCGCTTCAGGAAAGCGGTTGGTGACTAGAGACTGTACCCCGTCAGAGACAGCAGACGAAGGCATACATCCAAAAGGTTTGACAGAAATGACCAGATGAGAAATATTTTCTTTGACGGATTCGATGAGGTGAGCCACCTCTAAATGACCTTCGCCACCCTCGCAGTCCAAGGTGTAATACTCTTGACTTAGTGCGGCAAGTTTGTCCATGTCGGGTATTTCATAGTCATGCAGGCCTATGGCTTTGGCATAGAGGTGAAAATGGGTCTTTATGGCCACTTTCCCCAGTTTGATGAGCGCTCTTGTCTTGACTGAAGAGAAGTCAATACTTTTGGCTCCTTCAACGGCCAAGGATTCTCTTTTAAGAACCGCACGTTCTGCTTCCCAAAGACTCAACATCAGTCTGTTGAGAATAGGCTGGGGAATACACTCTGCCCCTTCTGACTCCAAAAACCTATGAAGGTTATAGTTGCCGTCTCCTTCTGTCATAGCCGCCCAGAATTCGCCCATAACCATGACTTTGGCTTTGGGCTGTAAACGGTTGAGTTTGACTTCACTGAGGACCTGACGACATGCCCACATGGCTTTAATAAGACTCGAATGTCCAGTAAAAGCATCAGAGATAATATTTCGACATGTCTCTATCGCTGCATCAACAGCTCCATTTTCTATTTCGTAAGGGCGCATTTTGTAGCCTAAAATATTGATAATATCACCAATAATGACCGCTTTAATGAGGGTAATGAAAAACTTAGGGGTGAAGTTCAGTATATCATCATCAATGTCATCGCCTTGAAAAATGCCTTTGTCATGCTCAAAAGAGGTAATACGAAAGCCTTCAAATCCTGCATCACGCAAAGCCTTTTTATACTCGGTAATATACATACCAAAACGGCAGGGTCCACAGCCTCCTGCAGTAATATAGACATACTTTTGTACGATCTCTTTCGTACTCAAGCCCTTTACATCTCTAAGATTTTGCAAATATTTGACAAGATTCCCTACGGTGAAGTAGGTAGGGTTACACTGACCTTTATTT
>DQVY01000047.1 GCA_015661535.1 Sulfurovum sp.
ATGGTATGGGACCAGCAGCATCAAAAGCTTACTATTCTGAAAGCCCACTTTCAATTGGTGGATACGGTGAAGCATTTTATGCAAATCCAGACAACGGTGATGATTTTACAGATATTTACAGATTTATTACGTACTTTGGGTATAAATTTAACGATTGGATTGTATTGAATGCTGAAATAGAATTTGAACATGGTGCAGACGCTGGAAAAGGTGGAGCAGTTGTTGTTGAGTTTTTATACCTAGATTTTTTACTTTCAGATGCATTTAGTTTAAGAGTAGGGAACGTACTTGCTCCAATGGGACTTATTAACCTTAGACACGAACCAACATTGTTTAACACAGTTCAAAGACCAGAGATTGAAAGACAACTCATTCCATCAACTTGGCATGAAAATGGGGTACTTGCATATGGTAAATTTGAAGATATCGGTATTGAGTATACTGCGGGTATGATTAATGCACTTAATGTAAACAATTCTAAAATCACAACACCTAAAAGTGGTTGGATTAGATCTGGAAGAGTGGGTACATCAAAAAATGGTTCATTTACACCAGCAGTTATTGGTCGTGTTGACTATACAGGTATTAATGGTTTAATGGCAGGGGTATCTGCGTATTATGGTTCTGCTTCCAATACAAAAGTGGATGCTGATGATATTAATGGAGCAAGTACAACAATGTTTGACATCCATGCAAGATACGAAAATGGACCTTTTGCAGCTTACGGACTTTACACGCAAAGTACTGTTGATGGCGCAGAGAAACTAGGAACTAATGTTGCTGACAAAGCAAGTGGTTACTACGGGAACATCTCTTATGACATTGGGTCTTTAATAGGTCTTGATTACAAAATGCCAATTTTTGCACAGTATGAAAACTGGAATTCAGTAGAAGGCATTGCAAACCAAACAGACCTTACACTAAATACATCTGACTTTGAGGTAGAAACTACTA
This sequence comes from Sulfurovum sp., assembly GCA_015661535.1. GTDB lineage: Bacteria > Campylobacterota > Campylobacteria > Campylobacterales > Sulfurovaceae > Sulfurovum. Next base: position 955 of record DQVY01000047.1, read on the forward strand.
CAATTGGTTTAAACTTTTTCCCAGCAGACCAAGTGGTACTTAAACTTGATTATGAAATGAATGATGATTTTAATGGTGAGCAAAACACAATCTCATTTGGACTTGGTTTTATATTCTAATATCGGATGAACAAAATGTATAAACTTTTTACATCGTTACTCTTTGGGATCTTGCTATCCCAAAGCAGTATGGCAAAAAACTTTTTAAGTCTTGACGAAGCAGTACATGCCTCTTTCCCCTCTGGAACAAAGATGGAAAAACACAGTCTTATTTTAAGTAAAAAACAATTTTCCCAAATACAAAAAAAAGCAAAAGCAAAAGTAGATACAAAAGTGTATCGCTATTATACCTTGAGGCATAAAGGAAAAACGATTGGCTTTGCTATCCTTGAATTTCGGAAAGTTCGTACGAAAAAAGCGACGGTACTGTATGGTTTTGACATGAAAGGCACACTTAAATTTACAGAGATCATGGCTTTTGGTGAAGCGCCAGAGTGGGTACCTTCTAAAACATGGATGTCTCAACTGCAAAACAAAGGTAAAAGTGCAGCACTACACATAGGAAAAGACATTCCTACCATTTCAGGTGCTACACTTTCTGCACGTTGCGTGAGTGAAGGGGCAAGAGTTGCACGTGCCATTTACGAGACAGTGTTAAAGTAAGTCTATGAAGTTTTTAGTCACCAAAGAGTTAAGTCAAAACAGGCTTTTACGTTTACAAGTTTTATGGTTAACTGCTATTTTAGTACTTTTTCTTCTTACAGATGTTGTCTTGCATCATTATAAAATAGGCTTAACTCCCTCTTTAGCTCTTGAAAATATCTTAGGCAATGAAGAAGCATTTATAGAACCCATACTTTTTTCTGTACTTTTGGAAAATATACATATAGATCTTTTCATTTCTATGATCACGCTGATGTTATTGGTGGTCATTTTTATTCGGGTGGTGAATAAACGTAAAAATAAGTTGATACACGTGGCTTTTCTTTCTGCGGTACTGGCACCATTATGTTTACTCTTGGGCTATTTTTATGGGGCAGCATTTATATACTTATGGATAGCATTTTTTATACTATGGCATTTGACAGCTTTGTATTTTGCATTTAGTATATTTAGGAAACTTTAATGCCTCAGTATGGACTTGCCCTTCGTTATTTTTTCCTGATGAGCACTTTGGTTTTACTTTCAGGTCTATGGATGTTTGTAGCAAATACATCTTTGGGATTAGAAGAGACAAGTGCGTATTATGCGCCCAAATCATTTTATGGTTTATTGGAGACAGTAAGTCCACACCTGTTTTCAATGGGTGTACTTATTTTTATACTGACACATTTTTTTGCCATTGTATCAGGTGTGGCACATGAAAAGTTTTCTCTTTTTTCAACACTCTTTTTTATGGTGATGCTTGTTGCCAATGTTTCAGGGTTTTTCATTACTGATAGCAGTATCTTTTTTACACTTTTAAAGTTATTGAGTACTTTAATGTTTAGCCTTTTTTCATTTTATGCGCTCTACAAACTTTTCAAGATTACCTGATATCTCTTCCCCTGTAGGCGTGATGAGTACATAGCCAAATCGTTTTTGATTTTTAACGAACTTTAGGGCTTCCTTTTTTGGCATACTGGCAATAGCTGTTGCCATCACATCACAAAGTGTATTGTTGGCTTGTGTAAAGATACTTACAGATACAAAAGAACGTCCCTGACTTCTACTTTTTGGATTGATGAGGTGGTGATTTTTCTGTGTACCCACATAACGTCTGTATGTTCCCGAGGTAGAGATGGAGAGTTGGGGTATTCTGCTTGTCAGTTTTGCAAATGTTTGTTCTGAAAAAGGAGATTGTAGTTCAAAGGCACATATATCTAAGCAACGTATATCACCAGAAAGAGCTATGACACCTTGGGTAATATTTTGTGCTTCTAAAAAGTCTGCTACTTTATCGACTGCATATCCTTTTCCCATACCACCCAAGTCTATAGTAATGTCTTTCTCTGTTGTAATGGAACTTGTGTTTATTTTTATAGCATCTATGTTGAGTTTGGCTTGCTGTAAAGCTTCAGAACTAGGCACAGAATTATTTTCTTCCCCAAAATGGTACAAATTTTTGGAGATAGACCCTATGGTAATATCAAAGTAGCCATGGGTATCTTTGTAATACTGTTTGGAAAGTCTAATGGCTTCTGAAAGTCTTGCATGAAAGGGTACAGTGTGTTTCTGGTTTAGCTGATAGACAAGATGCGGACTATAGCTGGAAAGTTCTTCTTCAATATGATGGATAAGTGCAAAAGAATCTGAGATTTGTTGATTGTATGGTGCAGGAAGTGTAATGTGTACAAAGGTACCCATAAGTGCCTGTGTACGGGTATACATCTCTTGGGAAAACAAGAAGAGGGGAAGTATTAAAAGGTAAAAAAACTGCATTATCTTTTCTCTAAAACCTCAATCACCCCGGCAAAATCTTTCTCATGTCCAAAACAGCTGTTTGAGTTACAGATCATAAAACCATCATTGGTGTCGCCTTTAAATAGACTGAACGGATGTGGCAGGCTATCGATGTTTTCGATGTGGGCTTTGAGTTTTTCTTCCTTGGCTTTGATGATGACATCATCTTTTAGGTAGCGTATGACCATGCGTGTCATACGTGGTGTGGAGATGGGCTGGCGCATGACATCATAGGAGTAGATCTCCAGGGTTTTAAAGACAAACTTCTTGTATACAACGTCTACCAAAGAGGAGATGCTGTAGAGTGCAGAGAGCATGGTCGAGACAGAAGAGGGGTAAGAGCTGTCAAAGATGTCTGCATTGGTCTCAAACTCCCCGCGGCTGAACTTCCATTTGCCTTTGTCAAAGTATTTTTCTATGGCATTGTTGGCTAGTTTGGTCGCGGTAATGAGATAAACTTCATTGAGTGTACTCTCATAGGCTTCTATGAGCGTGTCAGTGAGGTAAGCAAAGTCTTCTAAAAAGGCTTTAATTTTAGGCTTTTTACCTATGAGGGTAGAGTGGTAAAGTTCAGAGTTTATATACATACTTTGCAGCAGTGAATCGAGTGAGCTTATGGCAGGTTTGAGGTATGTTTTGTCTACACGTGCTGCTTTAAAAAGAGACTTTATCATCATGGCGTTCCATGACACGATAACCTTCTTGTCTATGAAAGGATAGAGACGTTTTTCTCTGCGTTTACGCAGTGCTTCAAGCGCTTCTTCATAGTAAGGAATGTCTGGATGGGTAGGGTCCTCCACACGGACAATGTTTTTCCCCTCAAAGTTCCCCTCTTTGCTGATGTGCAGTGCTTTGGCTAATTTCTCATATGCTTTGGCCGGTATGCCCGCTTTCTCAAAAGATTTGAGTGCTTTTTCATAGGTATAGACAAAGTATTTTCCCTCTTCACCTTCTGTATCTGCGTCGGAAGCAGAGTAAAAGAGCCCCTCTTCAGCCATTTTTTCGAGCATAAAATCCAGTGTCTCAAAAGCCACTTCTTTATAGAAGTCATTGCCGCTTACATGATAAGCTTTGAGGTAGACTTCTGAGAGCAGGGCATTGTCATAGGTCATTTTCTCAAAGTGGGGTACCAGCCATTCATTGTCCGTAGAGTAGCGGCAAAAACCACCCTCTACCAAGTCACGAAGACCCCCCTTTGCCATGGAAGAAAGTGAAAGAAGTGCCATGTTTAAGGTCTCTTTGTCTCCGGTGATCTTGTAGACATCCAAAAGCAGATCAAGGGTTGAGGCCTGCGGGAATTTAGGGGCTTTGTTGAAACCGCCATTTTGGTTGTCAAAGAGTTGTTTGGCCTGGTCACTCACACGGTTAATAATACTCTGATCCAGTTTGGTAGCCTGTATCTTGTCTTCTTTAGGGTCTAAAAAACGAAGTATCTCATCGGCTTTTTCATTGAGCAGCAGTTTTTCATTTTTGTATTTGTCTGCGATCACTTCCAGCAAAGAGGAGAAGCTCATCATGCCATACCGTGGTTCAGGCGGTATGTAGGTAGCAGAGTAAAAAGGTTTTTGTTCTTGTGTGAGAAAGATGGAAGTTGGCCACCCTCCGGGTCGTTGGTTCATGAGTTGGTAGACTTCCTGGAAATGTTTGTCAATGTCAGGACGCTCTTCACGGTCTACCTTGATTGCTATGAAGTGTTTGTTGAGTATGGCAGCTGTGGTTTCATCTTCAAAAGATTCATGCTCCATCACGTGACACCAGTGGCAAGAGCTGTAACCGATACTAAGAAAGATGGCTTTATTCTCTTTTTTTGCTTTTGCAAACGCTTCGTCACCCCAAGGGTACCAGTCTACAGGATTATCAGCGTGTTGCTGTAAGTAGGGAGAGTGTTCATTTTTGAGGTGATTCGCCATTTTTAACCTTTAATGTCATACTTGTTTAATCTTTATTATTTAACTTTGGTTACTATTACACAGCTTATACACGTATAGTACTATAGAATAGTATAAATTTAAAGATATAAAGAGAGAAAATGCATAATTTAACCAAAAAGTTACTCTTAACGCTACTCCTGTTTAGCACTTTTTTAAGTGCAGGATTTGAAAGTGCACTCAAAAAACAGAAATTCTTGACACCTGAAGAAGCATTTCAGGTCTCTGCCGTACTGAAAGATGGTGTGATCGAAACAAAGGTCATCATAGGAGATAAGATCCATATTTATGATGACGATACTTTGCATTATCGCATTACCTCACCGAAAAAAGTAGAACTCTCAGTACAAAAACCTGCTTCCCATGATTTTGACGGTGATAAAGTGTTTGAAAAAGAACTGATCGTAAACATCCCGGTAAAAGATATTGAAGCACAGGTCCAAGGTGATTATACCCTTGAGATAGAACTATTAGGATGTTCTGACAAAGGTATCTGTTATCAGCCGATCATTAAATCATTTGATTTTAAAGGTAAAGAACTTGGACTGGTTGACAAAATATCTTCTATGCTTAAAGAGGGAAATACAGCTAAGATTGCCGATATACTTGTCAATGAGAGTTCGGTCTTTATTTTACTTCTTTTCTTTATATTTGGTCTTCTTCTGGCACTTACACCTTGTATCTTCCCTATGATTCCTATTTTGTCTTCTATTATCGTTTCCCAACAGGGAGGAGATGAAAAACCCTCTGTAGCCCAGGCATTTTTCACCTCTTTGGTTTATGTACTTTCAATGGCATTGACCTATACGGTAGTGGGTGTCATTGCCGGTTTATTGGGTGCTGACATTCAAACAGCCATGCAAAACCCTTGGGTCTTGACCCTTTTTGCTGCGATGTTTGTCGCACTTGCCTTTTCACTCTTTGGCTATTATGAGATCGCATTGCCTGCTTCATGGCAGTCTAAGTTGACCAAAGCAAGTGACGATGCACAGGGAAAAGGTATTGTCGGTACAGCCATTATGGGACTTTTGTCTGCACTCATTGTGGGACCTTGTGTAGCACCTCCATTGGGTGGTGCAGTACTTTTCATTTCTCATACAGGAGATGCTTTTTTAGGTGGTGCGGCACTCTTTGTTATGAGCCTGGGTATGGGTATGCCGCTACTGCTTGTGGGTATAGGTGCGGGTAAATTTATGCCTAAGCCTGGCGGCTGGATGACCGTAGTCTCCCAAGTCTTTGGTGTGATGATGCTGGGGCTTGGTATCTTTATGTTAAGTCGTATCTTACCAGACAGTTTAACCCTCATTTTATGGGCACTGCTCTTTATGGGCTCAGCACTCTATATGGGTGTTTTTGACAACAGCAGTGACAGCAAAGGTGCAGCTAAACTCTTTAAATTGCTGGCGCTTGTACTGATGCTTTGGGGTGCTTCATTGTTCATCGGTGCTATTTCGGGGGCCAGCTCAATGTTGCGTCCATTTGAAAAATTCACTACAGGATTGATGGTGACATCTGCAGAAACTTCAAAAAATAAAGAAGGGCATCTAGGGTATTCTGTCGAGCGTCTTATGAAGGAAGTGAAAGATTCAGATAAGCCGGTGGTAGTAGACTTTGGTAAAGACTCATGTACGGCATGTACGGAGCTTGATGAGATCACTTTTCCTCACCCTTTGGTAAAAGAACAGTTAAAAAACTTCACTTTCATTAAAGTAGACCTTACTAAAAATAGTAAGGATGACAAAGCATTACTCAAGAAATTTGAACTTTTCGGTACGCCAAACATCATCTTTTTTGACAAAGACAATACCTATTTACCTGAAAAAAGTCTCACCGGATTTGTAGGACCAGAAGCATTTGCAAAACATTTGGAAGGTATCGATAAATAAAAACCAAAGCCGTAGGTCGGGATGCCCTCTTCCTGACCTGCATGTTTACTTTCTTTCCACCACTGTTGCAGCAACCCTTACACCTTTAAATTCGGCAAATACATCCCCCTGTTTATAGCAAAAAGGATGAGACGTTTTGATAAGTTGCAATGCATGTCCCTCTAGTTTAATATCATCAAAATTGTGGCTGTTACTGCGTATGGTGATGGGGTATTTTGAAGTATTGAGTACCCAGAAATCATGGTGGTTGATGTGTTTTTCATCTAACTCTTCATCATACACCTTTACCCCGTGTTCTCGGTGGCTCGCGTAACTCTC
>DQVY01000138.1 GCA_015661535.1 Sulfurovum sp.
AACTTCGTTTTGCATGGCGTGGACTCTTCGCTCCAAAATTCGATGATTTTCTCTTCATCCAACTCCCCAAACAGTTAGCATTTCTCTACCCAGTCATAAGACCATTCCGACTCATAACAAAATATTTCAAACATTAACTACGCATAAGAAATTATGAATCACTATTTAGGGGTCCTTTAAAATTGAAGCGATAGTCTCCTCATATTTTTTAATCACAATCTTCTCATTAAACTCTTTCACTACTTTCTCTCGCCCTCTTCTTCCCATTTCGCTACGCTCTTCATAGGTCAATTTGAGCATCTTCCTCATCTGCTCTGCCAACGAATCAGCATCTTTCACTTCACACAGATACCCATTCACTCCATCATCTACTACCTCTTTACAGCCGGGGACACTGGTAGTAATGATGGGTTTAGCCATACTAGCGGCTTCAAGTAATACCCTTGAGAGTCCTTCTCTGTATGAGGGCAATACAATGCAGTCATATTCACTTATAACTGACATAACGTCATCACTTGTACCTATGTACTTGATTGCACCTTCTCTCTCCCATTTTTGCATCTCATTTTCTTTGATGGCAGTAGGATTTCCAAGATAGAATGCACCAAGAATGGCGAATTCTGTTGATGACCTTGTGATTTGTTTAGCTGCTTCGACGTATTCTACCAAGCCTTTATCTTTTACTAAACGAGCGATAAAGAGAAAACGTAGAGTATTATTATTTTCTTGTTTCTCTTTTAGCGGTTTGTACTTTTCAATGTCTATCCCAGAACCGGGTAAAAGCTCGGTCTTTTCTGCTTTTACTAAATTTGACTGAACAAAGAGTTCTCTATCATGTGCATTTTGGTAAAAGACTTTTTTCGGGACTTTCAATGCTACTTTGTAAAGGAAACGTGCCACTTTAGAGGAGAGAGAGTCATTTAAAAACACTGTTCCAAGTCCAGATATATTGCTTATCACCGGTATGCCAAGCATCCCTGCTGCCATGGAACCATATATATTTGGTTTGATGGTGTACTGGAGTATGACATCTGGAGCTATCTTTTTATAGAGTTTGTAAAAGGCAAATACAAGTTTTGCATCTTCTAAAGGATTAGTCCCCTTATTGTTAATGTCAATGTTGTGGTACTCAAATCCTAGTGCTTCAAGCTTTTCAGAGTACTCATCCCTTGGTGCTATCGCGACTATCTTATAACCTTCTTCTTGTAAAGCCTTGAGCAATCCTAAACGGAAATTAAAAATATTCCAAGAAGTGTTAATGACTATTGCTATAGTTTTCTTTTCCATGAGATTTTCCTCCCCCATTACACTAAATTACTAATATACATCGTCGTAACTACCAATATCAATTGCTATGATCTCTTTTTCTTTAATGATAAAATCTATCACTATTCTATATCATACATCGTTTGCATATAGGCCAAATCAAGTTCATTCGCTCTAAACTCTTTATATCTTTCTATATCCAACACCACATACTTATCTTTCCCCCGTACATTGATGATCAATTCATCAAACTTATCAAGAAACGTATCAAAAAAGGAGACACCTCTCTGTTTTATCTCATTTGCAGAAATTGTCACGATAGTATCCTTAATAGTACTTTTAAAAGTATTAAATCACAATAAATTACCAATTGTAAAGCATCATACTGTATATGATTCTCGGCACTTCATGAAGCACTGAACTGCGTCCTTTTTTACTAGCATAGTATTTCTCTGCATTCCACCATTTTACCTCAGAACCTACTATACAAAGAACCATACCATCATCACCTTCTATTGAGAGTAATGAGGTTAAGAGTTTAACTCTCCCTGAGTGAGGAGGATCTGTCACGATTAGAGCACTTCTGTAGCCATGTACTTTCATATACTTTTTAATGAACAAGACTTCTTCTTTTGTATTTTTTGGAGTTTCATCTATCACAATGCTCATATCAGGGTAATGCTTTTTAAGATAAGGCTGGTTATACCACGATTCGCCCAGTAGTAAAAAGACTTGTTTATTTGCATACCCTTCTTCCATCAATGCTATGGACTTTTTAACCCGATCTATAGTCCCTCCACCCAAACAGACGATGATGTCAGACTTCACAGGTTTTTCTGTTACATCGATCCATTTTCCAAGGTTTACCCCTGCGAAAAGTATCAAGAGCAAAAAAATAACAAAAGCAAATATTATTTTCATTTAATCACTGCCTATACAGTCCTATTCTTTAAATTATTGTAAATACTGCTATTTTCTCTTTTGCCTACAGCCAGAACCAATACGACAATCTCTTCATCTTTTACTTCATAGGCTAATCTATATCCCACTTGCTTCAATTTGATCTTATAGACATTTTCATGGCCAATTAGTTTATCTTTGGTCACTTTTAGATTTTCAAGTCTCTCTTTCAACTTTTTTTTAAATTGTATTTTAATAGTAGAGTTTAATCTGTTCCACTCTTTTAGTGCTTTGGGTTTAAACTCCAGATTATAAATCATCGATAGATACACTTATTGATTTTTCATCACTATTCAATCTCTCTTCAACTATTTGGGAGAGGTGATAATCATCAATGATATCTATCATTTTTTCATAAAGTTCACTAGGTACCAAATAGGCAGATGTAATATTATGATTTAAAATTGCCACGGCTTCATTTCCTGCTTGTTTTAAGATCTGTAATACTTGCCGTATAATTTGATAAAATCGGTTGCATTTAGTATCCTTTTAAGTATCTAATATAGTAGTCTTTTTGATACTATTTG